>CALMZF010000001.1 GCA_937870645.1 uncultured Paludibacter sp.
TTTGGTGCTGACTACCGACCGCGATATGGAACTTGTGGCACTCAAAGACCTGCGGGCTGCCTGCTTCGAACCGGTCAACCAACTTTCGGGCTGCTTATGGAAAGAAGGCGTTTGTTACTACCAAACCACCAAAGATGCTTCCACCCAGTTCTTTTTCAGTTTCCTGCCCAAAGGAACCTACGTCTTTGAATACGAAATATGGGTGAACAATACCGGTACTTTCACCAGCGGAATAACGTCTGTTCAGTGTCTGTATGCTCCGGAATTTGCTGGTCATACCGGCGGGGAAAGAATTTCAGTTTTGCATTGATAAAAAAAATCTGAATAAATGACTTCGACCGGATACATATTTTATGTAATTCGGTCGTTTTCTTTTTACATTTGCATAACTGATAACAGATTGAAGTTCTCATTCGTGAAAAATGATATAATTGTTGTAATATTGTAATGTAAAAGAAGCATATCAAAAATCATCGAATCATTAAAAATACTATGAGAATGAAAATGAATTCACTCAAATTCCTGGGTTTGAGTGCAGTCCCTCTAATTTCGTCAGTTGCAGTACCGGGGCAAAAAATGCAACAGCCCAACATCGTACTTTTTATGGTGGACGATATGGGGTGGCAGGACACTTCAGAGCCGTTCTGGTCTCAGCTTACACCCTACAACAAACTTTGTCGTACTCCGAATATGGAACGTCTTGCCAGGCAGGGCGTTAAGTTTACTTCAGCTTATGCATGTGCAGTAAGTTCTCCTACCCGTACCAGTCTGATGACCGGGATGAACGCTGCCAGACACCGTGTTACTAACTGGACACTCAACCTCAATACATCAACCGATGTAAGTGATCCTGAACTTGCATTCCCGTCGTGGAATGTCAACGGACTCCAACCTGCCGATTCGACACCTATTGTATCAAACGGTGTATATGCCACATCTCTGACACAAATTCTGAAAGATAACGGTTATTACACTATTCACGCCGGTAAAGCTCATTGGGGAGCCAAAACCACACCCGGATCAAATCCTCTCAATCTTGGTTTTGATGTAAATATTGCTGGCAGCGAAATTGGCGGACCTGCAAGTTATTACGGGACTGAAAATTTTGGTAATGGTGCTTTCCATATTACCGGTCTGGATGAATTCTACGGTTCAGACATCTTTCTTACCGAAGCACTTACCAGAAAAAGCATCGAGGCATTGAACAGCCGTCCCGTCGACAAACCTTTTTATCTTTATTTGTCGCATTATGCTATACATATACCCATACAAAACGACAGCAGATTTGCGGCAAATTATGCAAATCAGTCTTTGAGTGCAAAGGAAATCTCTTATCTGACCATGATTGAGGGAATGGATAAGAGCCTGGGCGATTTATTGGACTACCTCCAAAAAAACAACCTCACCGACAATACCGTCGTCATCTTCATGTCTGACAACGGCGGGCATAGTTCGGTTGGTAATGTGACTTTGAATGATGTCAGGTATCCGCACAATTATCCGTTGAAAGGTTCGAAAGGCTCTGTTTACGAAGGTGGCATTCGCGAACCGATGATAGTGAAATGGCCGGGTATAACCAAGGCAAACTCAACCTGCGACAGACCGGTGATCATAGAGGACTTTTTCCCTTCAATACTCGAAATGTCAGGAATACATCATTTTAAGACTGTTCAGAAACTTGATGGGCTGAGTTTTGTTCCCGTATTGAGGGGTGAGGTTGGCCGTCATAAAAACCGAAAAATGTACTGGCATTTTCCCAACAGATGGGGAGAGAATGCAATCGGAAGCAGCTGTTACAGCGCCGTTCGTTTTGGTGATTATAAGTTGATTTATCGCTGGCATGCAAAATTGCTGGAACTCTACAATATCAAAGCTGACATTGGTGAATCGAAAAATCTGGTTTGGGATAATAAGAAGCTGACTTATTCACTCGCAGGGATGCTCGGTAAATATCTGCGTAAGGTAGATGCTCAAAGGCCTGTTGATAAGGCGACCGGATTGCCGGTGGCCTGGCCTGATGAGGTTAAGATTCAAAGTGTACCTGTCATTCCATAACAAAAAGATAACAACAATCAATAACATTTCCAGAGTATAAACCAAACCGTGAGAACGATGAATGCAGCTCAACAATGAAATTCTTACAGATACTTTATATATTATCCTGATCTGATGTAAAGCAACAACAAAAAATTTTGAATATTTTGTATCTTTGCAGCCATCACAATTTTTTATCCTTTTGTCGTTTTACGACGTATACTCAACAAATATAGCAGGATATGCTTTTCAATTCCTTTGACTTTGCGGTTTTCATGCCGATAGTCTTTCTGCTCTACTGGCTGGTTTTTAACCGTACAGTTACCTTGCGTAATGCCTTTTTGCTGGTTGCAAGTTATGCTTTTTACAGTTTTTGGGACTGGAGGTTTTTGTTTTTGCTGCTTTTCAGCTCGCTGGCCGATTTTATTCTGGGTCTTCAGCTGCACAAAACATCGGACGATGAACCCCGGAAGCGGAAAATGTGGCTCTACACCAGTCTGGCAATCAATTTTGGCATACTTGGTTTTTTCAAGTATTATAATTTCTTTGCAGAGAGTTTTGTGGAAGCGTTTACCCTCTTTGGCCGTCCATTGAATTATGAACCGCTAAAAATCATTCTGCCGGTAGGGGTGAGTTTTTATACCTTCCAGTCGCTGACTTATATCATTGGCATTTATAAGCGGAAAGTGGAACCCACTTACCGAATTATTGATTTCCTCGCGTATGTAAGTTTTTTCCCTCAGCTGGTAGCCGGACCAATCGAACGGGCAGCTCATTTCCTGCCACAGTTTCATTCTGAGAAAGTATTCAGTTATAAAAATTGCCAAACAGGATTGCTCCTCATTGCTTTTGGCTTATTCAAAAAGATTGTTATAGCCGACCGCCTTGCCGTATTTGTGAACGGAGTATATGGCGACATACCTTCCGCCGGCGGAGTTTCACTTTTAGTTGCTGTTCTGTTTTTTGCTTTCCAGTTGTATTTTGATTTTTCGGCTTATTCCGATATTGCCATCGGTTCAGCCCGACTGCTGGGTTTTGAACTAATGACCAACTTCCGAAGACCATATCTTTCCAAATCTTTTTCCGAATTCTGGACACGCTGGCATATTTCTCTTTCAAGCTGGTTCAGGGATTATGTCTATTTCCCCCTGGGCGGAAGCCGAAAAGGAACACGCCGAACCATTATTAATGTGATGATTGTATTCCTGCTGAGCGGTTTATGGCACGGTGCATCCTGGAATTTCGTTATCTGGGGAGGTTTCAACGGTTTATTCCTGATAATTTTCGACCGGATTTTCAAACTCGAACAACCCGGGAATATTAAGAAATACCTGGCACCCGTTTTTATTTTCTGCAGTTGGGCAGTATCGCTCATTTTCTTCAGGGCACAGACATTTGCCGATGCCTTGTCAGTATTTACTAATGCAGGATTATCGGGCAGCGATGTGCTCTATGATTTTGGTCTGAAAGCTTCGGAATTCAGATTTACATTTTTCCTGCTGGCAGCATTTATTCTGTATGAATTACTGGCCGAAAAGAAAGGTGAAAAACTCGCCGGTTGGTTCTACAATAAACCGGGCTTCATTCGTTGGAGCGTATATTTGCTGATTGTTTTCACAATCATTTATTTGGGTGCGTACGGTTCATCCAACGATAACACCTTTATTTATTTTCAGTTCTAAAGCCATGACACAACCTAATAAAAGTAAAACACGGAAAAATCCTTCAGCTACGCCGGTTAAACAGCCTTTAAAAACTGCGCAAACACCGGTAAAACCACAAACCATATATACCCTGTTGGTTAAGGCAGCTATTTTCCTTGTTGTTGTAGTGGTGGTAGTGAAGTTTACCGACTTCAAAGGCTTTTTTAATCCCGATTACACCAACGACCATACCCGGCGGAAATGGAATGCCTTTTATCAGTTTACAAAAGATAAACCCGTGGACGTCGTTTTGGTAGGCAACTCGCATCTCTACACCGGCATCAATCCCGAAAACTTATCCACTGCGCTCGGAGCCAATTGTTTTATTCTGGCCTCTCCCGGCACTACCATGACCGACGTGTATTATTGCCTGAAAGAAGCCATTGAGAGGAACAAACCAAAAGTGGCGGTGGTGGAAACTTTCGGAATAAACGATTATACATCGCACGAGTTGAAGGAGGGTACTTTGACCGATCAGTTTAAGAGTTTCTCTGCCCGAAAGAATTTACGGCAAAAACTCTGCTCCACGCCGGTGCTTTTCAATTCCAGAAATTACCTGTCGGCCTGGTCAAATACGGTTCGCAATCATAATTTTATCTTCGAAGATCCCAAACAGATACAGACTAATATTCAGTTGAATAAACAAAAACAACCCGAACAGACCGGACTTTATCTGGGTCGATACATCCGTTTTACTTCCGGGCTTGAAGACAGCACGCTGATGAAGTACAACACGGTAGTAGGATTTGATGGAAAAAAATTCGCTATTAGCCGGGAAGCCGAAGAGTTTGTTGCCAAAACGGTGCAACTTTGCAAAGAAAACAACGTAAAACTCATTTTCCTCACATTGCCCATGTATCACCGGCATTTCAAAGACATGGATGCCTATATTTCCAAAGTGGCTAAGGTGTTGAAACCACATCAGCCCTTGTGGGAAAATCAGCAGACGCCCTACGACTACAGGGCTTTTACACCAGAATGTTTCGAAAATACAGTGAAGGAAAACCAGCACATGACTTATTACGGTTCGCTGGTTTCAACTTATAAACTGGCCCGGTTTATCCAAACTAATTTACCCGGAGTACTGCCCGACAGAAGCAATGACATCGAATGGAAAAAACTGTTTTACGGATACGACGGCTATTTTTACAATCATCGACCCGAAAATGACGGGATTAGTCAGATCTTGGTTAGTAATCAGACGGTGGCTGGTTTGTCGGTTAAGGAAATTGAACTTGTTCCTTCACAGCAGGGATATAAACAATTGCTTGTAAAG
>CALMZF010000002.1 GCA_937870645.1 uncultured Paludibacter sp.
TTTCGTCATTTGTAAGATTACAATTCTCTGAATCGAGACAATTTCGTCCTTTGTAAAAAAAACATGGCTCAGATAAAATTCAATGCTGCTTGTCATTATTTTTGGTATGGCTGAAAATGTATTTTTGCTGCTCGTTGTACTAATTTTCTCATCCGTTGCGACAGAGAGTCGGGGTGCCGTCGGATTATTTAGCACGAAATGGACTGGATTTTTAGGAAAGTTCCGGAATAATCACCTCACCCCCTGCCCCTCTCCTTGAGGAGAGGGGTGATTTAAGTTTCATAATTATAAAAAGTTAAGCGGGGAGAGGCTTATTTCCTTGAGAGGGGTGATTTAAGTCTCTTAATTATAAAAAGTTAAGCGGGGTGAGGCTTTTCATTGACCCCTCAACTCATTTCTGTATCAAAAAAAATCCACCTGAACCTAATCAGATGGATTTATATGACATTGTAAAGTAGCAATCTCTAAAGTCCCCCAAGGGGGATTTAGGGGGCATTTCCTACAGCCTTTCTTTAATCGCTTTCGTTTCTGCTTCGTAGCCCGGTTTTTCGAGCAGTGCAAACATGTTCTTTTTGTAAGCTTCCACACCCGGTTGGTCAAACGGATTGACATCCAGCACATATCCGCTGATACCGCAGGCTCTTTCGAAGAAATAGATCAGTTCGCCCAGGTAATATTCGTTGAGTTTCGGCAATTCTATTTTCAGATTGGGCACTCCGCCGTCCACATGAGCAATCATGGTGCCGAGTTCGGCCATTTTGTTCACTTCATCCACCCGTTTACCCGCCAGGAAGTTCAGTCCGTCGAGGTTTTCATTGGAATGCGGGAAAATCTTGGTGTGATTGGGTTCTTTCACCGATATCACAGTTTCGAAAATGATCCGTTCGCCTTCCTGAATCCATTGACCCATGGAGTGCAGGTCGGTAGTGAAATCAACCGAAGCCGGGAAGATACCTTTGTTATCCTTGCCTTCGCTTTCTCCGTAGAGTTGTTTCCACCATTCGGATACATAGTGCAGTTTAGGATTGAAATTCACCAGTATTTCTATCTTCTTGCCGGTGCGGTAGAGTTCATTGCGCACTGCAGCATACTGCGCAGCGGGATTTTCTTCGAATGCAGTTTCTGTGCCGCATACCTGCTGCATGGCTACAGCTCCCTGTACCAACTGACGGATATCCATTCCGGCTACTGCGATGGGTAGCAATCCAACGGGCGAAAGCACCGAAAACCGACCACCAATATTATCTTCCAGGATAAATGTTTTCAGCCCTTCCTGATTGGCCAGTACCCGCAATGCTCCTTTGGCTTTGTCGGTAATGCACACAATCAGTTTTTTTGCTTCCTCTTTTCCCTGTTGTTGTTCCAACTGTGTTTTCAGCAGACGGAAAGCCAGTGCAGGTTCGGTAGTTGTTCCTGATTTGGAGATGGAGATAATCCCGAATTTTTTAGTCACGAGCATTTCCTGCAGTTCGTACAGGTAATCTTCACCGATATTCTGACCGGCATAAACTATTACCGGCGATTTGCGTTCGGTCTGTAACCAGTCAAAGCTGTTGGAGAGTGCGTCAATTACAGCTTTTGCTCCCAGATAGCTTCCACCGATGCCGATAACTACCACCACTTCGCAATTGTCGCGGAGGATCTTTGCGGTGTTTTCAATGTCGGTCAGGTGTGCTTCGTCAATTTCGGAAGGCAGGTTGAGCCAGCCCAAAAAGTCGCTGCCTTTTCCCGTGCCGTTTTGCAGAGTCTTATTAGCAGCCAGTATGTCGGCTTTGTAGCCTGCCACTTTTTCTGCGGATACAAATCCGTAGGCTTGGTCGATTGATAATTTAATGTGTTCCATATTGAGTAATTAATGTCTGCTCCCTAACACACTGAAGGAGTGATAGCAGAGCGATTGTTTTAATTGTTTTATATTTCAAAAGCTATTCAAAAAAACCTGATTTTGAGATGATGATTTATAGCACCGGAATTCCCCCCTGCCTGCGGCAGGCAGACTTTCGGGGGCCTCTTATTGTAATTTCTCAGTAAGTTCTTTTATTTCCAGTATGGGTGAACTGCGGTTGTAGAGAATTTCGTAGATGGCGTTCACTATGGGTATGTTGACCTGGTATTTTTCATTCAGTTCGTGAATGGTTTTGGTGGCATAATACCCCTCGGCTATCATTTCCATTTCAAGCTGTGCGGTTTTAACCGAATACCCTTTCCCTATCATCGTACCAAAGAGGCGATTGCGACTGAATTTGGAATAAGCCGTAACGAGCAGGTCACCAAGGAAAGCCGATTCGCTTATATCGCGATGCTGCGGATTGGTGGCATTGCAGAAACGGTTCATTTCCTGTACGGCATTGGATATAAGTACCGCCTGAAAGTTATCGCCATACTTTAGTCCGCTGCAAATCCCCGATGCAATGGCATAGATATTTTTCATCACCGAAGTGTATTCCAGTCCGTACACATCGTCGCTTATGCGGGTGTGAATGTAGCTGTTGGTGAACTTTTCGGCTATGTACCGGGCATTGTCGCGCGACTTGCAGGCAATGGTGAGGTAGGAGAGACGTTCCAATGCAACTTCCTCAGCATGACAGGGACCGCCCAGCGCTACAATATTTGCTTCGGGCACTTTGTATGCTTCATGAAAATACTCGGATATCAGCATATTCTCATCGGGTACTATTCCTTTGATGGCCGAAACAATGATTTTGTCATCGAGGCGCCGTTTTAGTTTTGTCAAATGCTGCTTCAGGAAGGGCGAGGGGGTGGCAAAAACCAGGATATCCGATGTTTTCACCACTTTATTGATATCGTTGGTAAACTTGATACGATCGGTATCAAATTTAACTCCTGTGAGGTACGAGGGGTTTTTGCTCAACCGGATGAATTCATCTATCTGCTCCTGTCGGCGCATGTACCAATTGATGGACCTTACATTCGTAAGTGCAATCTTGGCGAGTGCCGTTGCCCAGCTTCCTCCTCCCATGATGGCAATCCGCACTTTGTCAACATGCTTTTTCGGGGGATTATTCTCAAGTATATCTGTCAGGGAGATATTGGTATTCCCCCATTCAATACTTTCTGTTATCATTTCTAATTTGTCGTTGTTAGGAAAATTTTTTCAACTCACGGAGGTTTTATTTAAACGCTTTACAGGGAAAATATGTTCCCTGCAAGCGATGTTTCCGGGAGTATTTACGCTAAGTCTCCGGCTGCTGCAATCCAGGCCTGCACTTCTTCTTTGGTCGGATTTTTCAGGTCAAGTTTATTCTTTTTATTCAGCCCGCATATATCCTGATGAAACTTGTTCGGATTAAGGCCGCTCAGGTCTCTCACTTTGGTAATGCCTGCTTTTTTGACCACATCCACCCATTCGGCCGGAATGCCGAGGGCAATATACTTTTCGTTTGTATCCTGTGATATTGCTTTTTCAGGCTTCATTTGTGGGAAAAACAATACTTCCTGAATAGCCTGCTGACCGGTCATTAGCATTACCAACCGGTCCATTCCGATACCCATTCCCGAAGTTGGCGGCATACCGTATTCCAGCGAGCGCACAAAATCCAGGTCAATAAACATGGCTTCGTCATCGCCTTTTTCGCCAAGCTGGAGTTGTTCCTGAAAGCGTTCGAGCTGGTCAATCGGGTCATTCAGTTCGGAGTAAGCGTTAGCCAGTTCTTTACCGTTCACCATGAGTTCGAAACGTTCAGTCAGTTCCGGGTTGGCACGGTGGCGCTTGCAGAGCGGGCTCATCTCACGCGGATAATCGGTAATGAAGGTGGGTTGAATGTAGTTTCCCTCGCATTTTGCACCGAAAATTTCATCTATCAGTTTGCCTTTGCCCATGGTGTTGTTCACATCCACATTCAGTTTCTTGCAGACTTCAAATAGTTGCTCTTCGTTCATTCCGTTGATGTCTATTCCGGTGAATTCCTTAATGGAATCAATCATGGAGATGCGTTTGTAAGGGGTTTTGAAGTTGATAATATTGTCACCCACTTTCACCTCGGTAGTTCCGTTCACATCCAGGCATATTTTTTCGAGCATATTTTCGGTGAAGGTCATCATCCAGTTGTAGTCTTTGTAGGCTACATATATTTCCATGGCGGTAAATTCCGGATTGTGTGTGCGGTCCATCCCTTCGTTGCGGAAGTTTTTTGAGAATTCGTACACACCTTCGAAACCACCCACAATGAGGCGTTTCAAATACAACTCGTCGGCTATGCGCAGATACAGCGGAATATCCAGTGCATTGTGATGTGTGATAAACGGTCGTGCTGCTGCACCGCCGGGAATTGACTGGAGAATGGGGGTTTCTACTTCAATGTAATCCTGTGCGTTGAAAAAATTGCGCATGGACTGATATACTTTGGTGCGTTTGATGAAGATGTCTTTCACTCCTTCGTTAACCACCAGGTCCACATACCGCTGACGGTAGCGTTGTTCGGGGTCTTCGAAAGCATCGTAGGCTACGCCGTCCTTATATTTTACAATGGGCAGCGGTTTCAGCGATTTGCTCAGTACGGTCATTTCCTGTGCATGTACACTGATTTCGCCCATCTGAGTGCGAAACACAAATCCCTTGATGCCAATAAAATCGCCTATGTCAAGCAATTTTTTGAAAACGGTGTTGTACATTTCGGGCTGCGCTTCGGTGTTGATATCATCACGGCTCACATACACCTGAATACGTCCTTTGCTGTCCTGCAACTCCACGAACGATGCTTTACCCATGATGCGGCGGCTCATGATGCGACCTGCCACACACACCTGTCTACGGGTGTCTTCGTCTTTGAACTCAGTTTTAATATCTGTGGAAAAAGCGTTGGTGGGATATTCGGCTGCAGGGTAAGGCTCTATACCCATATTGCGCAATTCGGTTAGACTCTGACGTCTGAACAGTTCCTGTTCACTTAATTCTATACTCATATGCTGTTATTTTTCAATCATTTAAATGCATTCTCATGCAGATTACAAATTATTTTGCAAAACTACAAAAAAAGGATGAATTTTAAGCCAATTGACAATGAATAGTTGTTAATTGCTGAGGTTTTTATCTAATAATGAGGTGTTTGTAAAATGTGATACAGGTATAAAAACAATGTTTTGTAGTAAATTAAAGTCAAATTTAATACTGCATTTAGCACATGCGAACAAATTCACTTACAAGTAACAATATAACTATCGGGGTAAAATGGTCCCGTATTGAATTGTGAAATGTGTTTTTTTATTTGTAAATTTGCAGAAACATTTCCTGTTCATTTTATATTCAAATTCATTCTATGGCATCATTAGCAGAACTATTTGAAAAACAGACCGGAACAAAACCCATCTCCGAAGTGCAACTGACAGTATCGGGTTCCAATCGCAAGTATTACCGGCTTGCCAATAAAAAGATTTCACTTATAGGAGTTGTTGGTACATCGATAGAGGAAAACAGAGCTTTCATTGCTATGGCCCTGCATTTCCGCAAAAAAGGTCTGCCTGTACCCGAACTGGGCGAGGTGTCTGACGATGAAATGATGTACCTGCAGGAAGACCTGGGCGATACGGTATTGTTCGATTACCTGGTTAATAGTCGTAAAACGGGCGTATTTAGCTCCGAAGAGAAAGTTTTTCTGGATAAAACCATGGAGATGCTGGCACGGTTTCAGGTGGTGGGAGCCCAGGGATTTGATTTCTCGGTTTGTTATCCGCTGCCGGAGTTCAACGAACGCTCTATACTTTGGGATTTGAATTATTTCAAGTATTGCTTCCTGAAATCGACCGGTCTCGATTTTCAGGAAAACCGGCTGGAAGATGATTTTGTAAAACTCGCACAGGAATTACTCTGCGCCAAAACGGATACCTTTATGTATCGCGATTTTCAGAGCCGCAACGTGATGATGAAGGACAACGAGCCTTATTTTATCGATTTTCAGGGTGGAAGAAGAGGACCTCTTTACTACGATGTGGCTTCATTTATCTGGCAGGCAAAAGCGCAATACGGGCCTGCCCTGCGCGAAGAGTTGGTTGACGCCTATCTCAGTTCTCTGAAAAAATACATGGAAGTGGATGAAACCGAATTTCGGCGTGTACTCGATCATTTCGTGCTTTTCCGATTGCTTCAGGTGCTCGGCGCTTATGGTTTCAGGGGCTATTTTGAGAAAAAACCGCATTTCCTCCAAAGCATCCCTTATGCGCTGGAAAACCTGCGGGCACTCATGAAAAATAATTTCAAAGAATACCCGTACCTGATGAAGGTGCTCAGGGAAATGTCTGAACTCAAGCAGTTTAAGGACGTTCGGCTGCATCGGCCGCTGGTGGTGACAGTGTATAGTTTTTCGTACAAAAAAGGTATTCCGCATGATGTGTCGGGCAATGGTGGTGGATTTGTTTTCGACTGCCGGGCTGTGAACAATCCCGGCAAATACGAACGGTTTTATTCCATGACCGGCCTCGATGAACCTGTTATCCAGTTTTTGGAAAACGACGGTGAAATTCTGAAGTTCCTCAGCAGTGCCTATTCGCTGGTCGATGCATCGGTGAAGCGCTACAAAGACCGCGGCTTTACCAGTCTGATGGTAAGTTTCGGATGTACCGGCGGACAGCATCGCTCGGTATATTCGGCCCAAAAGATGGCCGAACATATCAGTGAAAAATTCGGGGTGGAAGTCAATCTTATTCACCGTGAGCGAAATCTCGAACAAACCTTCGAAGAGGTAAAAGAGTAAATAACCGGTTTTGCTGTTTCGCAGAAAATTAGTAATTTTGCGCGTTAATTAAAAAAATTAACTCTACTCCGTATGAATACCACCAGCCAGCAATTCGATCAGGTAACAGCTATCTGCCGT
>CALMZF010000003.1 GCA_937870645.1 uncultured Paludibacter sp.
CGTGGATATTGCTACATTACAGGAAAACAAAGTGATTGTAGCCTCGGAGGAGCCTGAAAAAATTTTCGAAGTGGTAGAACAACCACCTTCGTATCCGGGTGGCGATGCAGCATTGATGGAATACCTGAACAATAATATCAGTTACCCGACCATTGCTCAGGATATGAATATCCAGGGAAAGGTAACCTGTTCATTCGTAGTGGGTAAAGATGGTTCTATTCAGGATGTGCGGGTGGAGCGCAGTGTGGATGGCAGCCTCGACAAAGAAGCGGTGCGGGTAATGAAATCCATGCCACGATGGATACCCGGCAGAAAAGGCGGCAATGCGGTGAAGGTGAAATTCTATCTTCCGGTATCGTTCAGGCTGCAATAGAACTATGAAGTCGGGTGAGGACAAGAAATAAAAAAAGCGGGGAAGCCATCGTTTTGGTTTCCCCGGAGGTTTTCTATAGTCTCACTTCTACGCCTTTTTCTTTCAGAAAATGTTTTAGTTCCTGAATACCTATTTCCTGATAGTGAAAAATACTGGCAGCAAGGGCAGCATCGGCTTTCCCGGCATCAAAAACATCTACAAAATGCTCCATGGTTCCTGCTCCTCCGCTGGCTATGACGGGAACATTCACCGCTTCCGATACTGCCCGGGTGATGTCGAGTGCAAAACCGTCCTTGGTTCCGTCGTGGTTCATGGAGGTAAGCAGAATTTCACCGGCTCCCAGCGCTACAGCCTGTTTCACCCAGTCTAAGGTTTTAATTTCAGTGGGAACACGGCCGCCGTTCAGAAAAACAAACCATTCACTTTCTATACATTTGGTATCGACTGCAAGCACCACACACTGGCTGCCGAAATTATCAGCCAGGTCTTTAATCAGTTGCGGATTGCGCACGGCTGCTGTGTTTACCGAAATTTTATCGGCTCCGCACGAAAGCAGCACCGACACATCTTCCACCGATGAAATGCCTCCGCCTACCGTGAACGGAATATTTATCTGCTTCGCAATGCGTGTAACGAGTTCCGAAAGCGTTTTTCGTTTTTCGTTGGTGGCTGTGATATCCAGAAATACCAGCTCGTCGGCACCCATTTCGGCGTAACGTTTGCCCAGTTCCACCGGATCACCCACATCGGTGATATTCAGAAAGTTGATACCTTTCACGGTTTTTCCGTCTTTGATGTCCAGGCAGGGAATAATTCTTTTAGCTAACATGATGGTAACCGGTATTACGTATTGGGAATATTTTTTGTTATAATAAAATCAAATTTATTTCTCGGTCTATTGGCCGTTAAATGGCTTTCAAGGCAGTTTTATCTTCGTTCCAATCACCCAAAGTCACAGTTTCCGCTGTATTCACCCGTTTTTTATCATAGGGTCTTTCTACCCGTACATAATTTTCGGTAAATCCGTGCATCATTTCTCCGTTCTTTTTAGCTTCCCATAGAACACTTGCCTTTTTTCCGGTTTGAGAAGCATAGAAAGCTGCCGTTTTTTCTTCGGACAACTCATGAAGCCGTTCGCTGCGGCGTTTACGCTCTTTTACAGGCACATTGTGTTCTATTTCAAGCATTTTGGTGTTTGCGCGCTCAGAATAGGTAAATACATGAAGCTGCGAAAAATCCAGACTTTGGATAAATTCAAACGATTGCTCAAACAGTTCATCCGTTTCGCCCCTGACTCCCACAATGACATCCACCCCGATAAAAGCATCAGGGAGAATGCGTTTGATGGTGGCCATCTTTTCGGCAAACAATTCTACGGTATAGCGGCGTTTCATCAGCCGAAGTATTTCGTTGGTGCCGCTCTGCAGCGGAATATGGAAATGAGGCATGATGTGGCGGCTGTCTGCAACGAATTGAATAATCTCATCGGTGAGCAGGTTCGGTTCCACGGATGAAATCCTGTAACGAACATCAGCATCAATATTATCCAGCGCTTTGAGTAAACCGATGAATGTTTCGCCCGTGCGTTTGCCAAATTCTCCTGTGTTGACACCGGTCAGCACGATTTCCCTGGCTCCTGCCCGAATAGCTTCCCGGGCTGTTTCCACTGTTTCGGCAATGGTTCCGCTGCGGCTGTGTCCGCGTGCCAGGGGAATGGTGCAGTACGTGCAATAGTAATCGCAACCGTCCTGCACTTTGAGGAAGTAACGGGTGCGGTCGTCGAACGAAACGGATGGTTTGAAATCTTTCACTTTCAGAATATCACCCCGCACAATTTCACCCTTTGTTTCGGGATGATTGTTGCTCAGGTAATTCTGAATGGAAAATTTTTCATTGGCTCCCAGCACCAGATCCACTCCTTCGATGGAGGCAATTTCTTTCGGTTTGAGCTGGGCATAGCAGCCCGTTACTATCATTTTGGCGTTGGGATGCTGGCGGTGAAGCCGGCTGATGGCCTGACGGCATTTATGGTCGGCTTTATCGGTCACCGATCAGGTATTGATAATGCAGATATCTGCCTGCTCACCGTGGCGGACTTTTGTAAATCCCTCTTCCTCCAGTTGCTTTCCGATGGCAGAAGTCTCCGCAAAGTTTAGTTTGCAGCCCAGGGTGTGAAATACTACCTTTTTATTGTTGAATATTGTGTTGTCTATCATTGTTTATCTTAAGAAATTGTATCAGTCAACGAATGAGTAAAAACTGACTTTAAAACAGAATGCAAAGTTACTAAAAAATAGAAGTTTGCTAAAATGATTATTCTTGCATAAAAATTATTTATCTTTGCAACCCTTATTTTTACAGCGTAGAAATCATTTAAGATGAAGAATTTATACTTATTTATTTTCCTGTTTTTTGTTGGAAATATAACAGCTCAAACAGCTCTTACCATACCGGTCATTCAGGGATCGGGTAGTAGCAGTGCTTATAGCGGAAGTTCAGTCAGAACCAGCGGTATCGTTACTGCGAAATATATCGGCTCCGGAATGATCAATGGCTTTTTCATGCAGGACCCAACCAGCGATGCTAATCCCAATACGTCGGATGGTATTTTTGTTTACACTTCCACCGATAATGTGTCGGTAGGTGATAATATACAGCTTACAGCCACTGTGAATGAATATTCTGGAAGAACACAGTTGGCTAATCCAACCAACATGACCATCCTCAGCCGAAATAATCCATTGCCCGTCGTAAAAATTATTTACGATATCTACAACTACAACCTCGAAGAGTACGAAGGCATGTTGGTTGAGTTCAATCAAACCCTGTGGGTGAATAACAACAGCCGTTTGGAAGCTTATGGAGAACTCGAACTGGGCGTGAAGCGCAAACCATCACCTACCAATGTGGCTTTCCCGGCAAGTTCAGCCTATCAGGCACTGGTAAGTGAAAACTCCCTGCAGCCCCTTTATATGGATGATGCACGATCATCCAACTATATTTCACCCATTGTACTGGCTGATGCCAACGGTACCCGCCGCACCGGTGAACGGGTGACTAATTTTCAGGCCATCGTTGATTATACCAGTGGAAAATTTGTGATTTACCCCGTACAGTTTCCCGTTCCCTTTTACGGAAATCCGCGAAAAGCTACTCCCGATGAAGCGGGCAATTACAACCTGAAAGTCTGTGCTTTCAACCTGGAGTATTACCTCACACAATCCTTCGGCACGGGTTATGGACCCAATGATCAGGTGGAAGCCAACAAGCAGCACACCAAGATAGTGGAAGCCCTCAAAGCCATTGATGCGGATATTTACGGACTGATAGAAATAGAGCAGGGACAGGCTGCACTAGCCAAGCTGGCCAATGCACTTAATAATATTGCCGGAGGCTCAAAATATAACTATGTCAATGATGGGGGCACTGCCAGCGGATCATACACCAAAGTGGGATATCTGTACCGTTCAGACAGGGTTTCGCCTTATAACGCCCTGGTTAATATCAATTCACCATCGCCTGCCAACCGCAAAAAAATACAGGCTTTTCAACTGAACGAAAATAACGAACGTTTTGCTTTCAGTCTCAACCACCTGAAAGCCAAAAGCGGCTGTCCTTCTTCGGGATTAGATGCCGATCAGGGCGACGGGCAAAGTTGCTTCAATGCCACTCGCGTTGACGAAGCAAAGGCAATAATCAGTTCTGTAAACACTAATAAAACCTCAAAATTCGATGACGAAGATGTACTGGTGATGGGTGATATGAATGCGTATGCTTTCGAAGATCCCATTCAGGAATTTATCAAAGCCGGTTATAAAGATATGCACCGCGAGCTTCGTGGCGACAGTGCTTATAGCTATGTGTACAGGGGCGAAGCCGGTTACCTGGATCATGCCCTGGCAACTCCATCCCTGGCTAAGCAGATAACGTTTGTATCGGCTTTTCATATCAATGCCGACGAGCCTGCTATGTTTGAATACTCCGGATCAAACTATCAGGGTAATATGTATCGTTGTTCGGACCACGATCCGGTGGTGGTAGGTATCGCCTTATCGGGCAGTTCGGATATTGACACCGTACCATCGGGCAAAAATGTAAAGATTTATCCGACCCTGGTTACAAACACTTTCACTGTGAAAGGCGCCGAAAATTTCTATATCCAGATATTCTCTGTCGATGGCGTGAAGATCTACGAAAATCAGGTTGCATCATCCGTGGCTGAATACGATGTCCGCACGCTCGGTTTGTCGGCTGGAGCTTACGTGGTACGCGTACTGGGCAATGGCACCATCGGACGTCAGATGATTATTGTGCGATAGGGAAAAAATTAAGTTTTATCTCATTCGTTGATAAATTGAAAATAAGTTGTATCTTTGCACCCGTTATTAAAAAAACGACACCTGCGGTTGTGGCGTAATTGGTAGCCGCGCCAGACTTAGGATCTGGTGCCGAGAGGCGTGGGGGTTCGAGTCCCTTCAGCCGCACAAAAAAACTCCCTTTGGAAATATTCCAGAGGGAGTTTTTTTAATATATTGTACCAGAATAAAAATTTAATCAGATTTGATTTTATATTAAATTCCGAAATTTCCGGTATTTATCGCGCATCGGTTTCAATTCCTGTTATTTTCCCATCGACAATTTCCAAACGTTGTCTTTCTTTACGTATTTCGATTGTTCGGTACTTTCGGTGCCATTACCATACACCACTTTTGTGGAAACAGTGGCGCTCAGTCCATCTTCCGATATTTTTTCTTCCACTACTTCAAAACTTTTTACTCCACCCTTTGCTTCGGTGCTTTGTTTTGCTTTTTCGGTGAACGATTTTACGAGTTGAGCGCTCTCTTCAGCTGTCATCACCTTGTCGGTACTGAGGTTTTTGATGATCAGATCGGCTGCCTTTTCGTAATTCCCTTTTTGTAATTCGCTGTAGAATGATTTTTCAAGGGTAGCAGGAGTTTTAGCTTCGTTGCCGCCACAGTTTGAAACCAATAAGGCAATGGCAATGAATGCCATTAAGTTTAAGAGTTTTTTCATGTTGATAAATTTTTAAATTAGACATTTGAGAATCAGAATTTATAAATTAGTTGAAATTCTTTGTTCCTGTAAATATCGGAAGGCAGAATATAGGTTCCGGAGTATAGCGGCACGTTCAGAATACTCCGTTTACCAAAAGAAATGTCGGTTCCTGCCAGTTTGTAAACATACCACACCAGTTCGGTGCAGTACATCAGCGTAGTGTCGCTCAGTTCATAGTCGTGGTCAAACAATGTGCCCTTACCGAGCATTCGCAGTGCCTGTCGGGCTGCCTGGCTGCCTGTGAGATTATTTTTCAACCGATAAACAGCCCCTGTCTGCGCCCGGTCTTCGCTCCAGAATTCGTTGATCGGTTCGGCTTTTATTTTATCGCCTGTTTCGCCCTTTTTGCGTTCGCCGGGAGTAATGTGCACTACCTTAAAAACCCCGTTTTGTACAACTACAATCCCCGAATGACTGTAAATGCCCAGTGAATCTACCTGAAGAACCGCCTGAGTTTTGGCACCAATCCCTTTTCGAAAAACCAGATCACCCTCGGCCAATGGAATATCGGTAAACTGTCGGCCCGGAGCAGAATGGGAGCAGGCATTTATCAACACCGATAAAATGCAAAGGCCCCGGATAATAAACCGGTTGGTACTGTTGATCATGGATGCTTATATTGCTTAATACTGGTTGTTGCTTAATCGTTATTCACACTGATTTTTTTATTACAATAATTTTAAAAAGGAAAGACCACAAACCCCTATGCTATCAACAATTGGATTATCTAAGTTAAAGCTGGATAAACAAGAAAATTGGAGGTGATTTTATTCTGTATTGGCTGCTGCAACATATATGGATACTTTAGTGTCAGCGATAAGAGGTTCTTTGTTGACTGTACGAATCATAAAAGTACGTCGCAAACTTACGGAAAATAATTTTATATTTCAATAAGAAATTCATAAAAAATACAACAAATATTAAGGTTTCAATGGATTTCAAATCACAAGATATAAAAACAGGCGGGATAGTGGATGTGTGATGACCGTATATTGATTTGCTTTCAAAAAATTGTATCTTTGATCTGATAAACAACAGTCTCAAAGACATCGAGTTCACCGCTTTGGTTGTGATTTGCTTTCAAAAAATTGTATCTTTGATCTGATAAACAACTGCCAGAAGATTATATAAAAAGCAATAATAGTTGTGATTTGCTTTCAAAAAATTGTATCTTTGATCTGATAAACAACAAACTGACAATTGTCAAAGCCACCGGCGCGGTTGTGATTTGCTTTCAGAATCACATACTACATTTTCACAGAAAACAATAGCAAACAAAAACTAATAATAGTCTATATATTAGATAATTATAAATTTGACTACATCCCGAAATACTCTTCTTTTTTGCTCATATTTGTTCTTTTTTGCACAAAACCGTT
>CALMZF010000004.1 GCA_937870645.1 uncultured Paludibacter sp.
TACAATCTCATTAAATATAACATCGGCATTTTCCATAAAACTGAAGAATTGTCCTGTAATACCAAAAGTGAATCCTTTGAAATCTACATCCCAAACACCGACAAACTGATGTCTTACGCGGTATTTCAGGATATTGTATTCGGCTATATCCTTATAGTCCGGATTTTCTTCGTCATAGTTTCTGTATCTCGGAATGATATAAGTATATCCGAGGCTCAGGGTAGATGGGAATTTACCGAATAATTTTCCTTCCCCACCGATGGAGGCTTCTATCCCAGCAATCATGGTATTGCCCACGTTGTTAGCCTGGAAACCAATATTGGGGGATCCCTCAGGTGCATCCGGTACATTTATTAAATTGAACTCCATCATGTCTTTGTATTGTGTATAGAAACCGGCAACATCAGCAAATGCTTTAACATGCTTGCCCAGTTTGATTCCTTGTTTGATACCCAATTCCACACTCATACCTGTTTCGGAAGATAGATTTCTGTTTGGGAAAATACCAAAACTTGTACTCAGTGCCGTCTCAATATATCGTTCTGCTATAGTCGGATATCTGTAACCTTGTCCAAAAGAGGCACGGATAAAGGTGTACTTCGCAGCCTGTACGTTCACACCGACACGGGATACCGGTTTGATTTCCCATTTGTCGTTGTCAATTCTGTTGGCCTCGAAACGGAAACCGTAAGTAAGATTCAGTCGTTTGAAGAATTTTTTATCCAACTGGAAGTAGCCTGCGATATTGGTGCTCGTGTGTACGGTGTCGCCGAATAACTGCGCGGTAGAACGAACATAAGAAGATACCGCACCACCGGTTACTACAAAATTCCATTTATCGATTCTGCGTTGATACTGATATTCCCCATAAATGAAGTCAGAAGCATTGTCCTGGTCATTGGAGTTGTCGATAGCAGTTTTGTAATAGCGTCCCAATACTTTGTGTGAATTGCCTTTGCTGTCCGCATAGCGGAAGTAAGGGTCAATCGTCACACGGAAAGAACGGGAAGCCGTTGGAATACCTGTAAGTGCACTCGGAACGTATTTGTTGATGCCTTCGCCGCCCCACAGGAAGAAGGTCTGTGCTTTGCTCATCTGAATATTGGTATTCACCCCAACGCTTATTTTTTCATTGACTCTGTAACGCATGTTCAATGTAAAACGACCTCTTGTCTGATAGTCACCCCATTTGTGGCCTTGTCTTTTGTAGAACATACCGCCGCTGACGATATCCAGTTTGTTGATTTTTTCGCGATACGCAAAAGAGAAACCGGTTTCATAAGGTCTTTTATTGTAGGGATTGTCAATTGTTGTGTCTCTTCCACCAAACTGTCCCGGTAATAAGGTTACACTGTCCAATTTCCACCATTGTTTGTTTACTTTTATCTTGGTCAGTGTCTCTGTAGACTCATCGTAGATGTAATCGTTTTCATTCGGATTGTCTGCTACAGTACCAAATACGGAAAATTTAGCGTAAGGCTTGGATGTAGGGTAGGAGGTACGTACGTTGATGATACCGTTCATCGCGGAGCTACCGTACAATGCGGAAGCTGCACCCTTGATAACCTCAATCTGACCGATGTTTTCTACCGGTAAACCATCCCAGCTCGGGAAACCCGCGTCTGCCTGCAATACCGGTAAATCATCCAGCAAGAGCAATACACGGGTACCTGCGCCGTAAGAATAGCCCGAACCACCGCGGATATTTGCTTGTCCGTCCACTACGGTCACCCCGCTGCTGCGTTGCAATACCTCACTTACGTTGTTCAGGTTTTGTTTTTCGAGTGCCGCCGGTTTGATGATGTCGATAGAAACACTTTCTTCTCCTATCTTACGTTCAAACTTACTGCTGGTTACTACCACTTCGTCCAATAAACTCTGTACTTCGCCCATCGCGATATCCAAAGTCTGTACTTCATTTTCCTTCAGTGTCACAGATTTCGTGATATTGTCATAACCGACATAGCTGAAGATAATCTGATAGGTGCCCGGATCCAACGATAATTCATAGTTTCCGTCAATGTCCGAAGTACTGCCAATAGTGGAGTTTTCTACGGAGACATTGACACCAATCAGCGTTTCATTCGATTTGGAGTCTTTCAATATGCCTTTTAAAGTAGCTTTTTGTGCAAAGAGTTGCATAAAGCCGCACATCAAAATCAACAAGGAGAGTTTCTTCATGTTTGTTTTTATTTAGTTAATGTTGCTAATTTATGTTAATTTATTGTAAGTCCTTAGTGATGGCGTATTTTTTTGACTTTTGACAAAAAAATACTAGAACGAACATTTTTTTATAAAACATGATGCAGGAATAGTTTCAAAAAAAAGCCGTCTCATTACTAAGACGGCTTTTTATTCATTTCAGAATCGGAGATTATTGTAATGTGAAAGAACCTTTCAACTCCAGGTTTTTGCCGGATAAGTCTCTCAGGTCAATCAAATCAGTTTTGATGTTGGTTTTACCTTTTTTGATTTTTAAGCTGGTAGTCAGTTTGTTTCCGTTGATAGTACCTGAACCGCCTGCTCTTACTTCTTTGATGATTACTTGACCAAAAGTTTCACTTGGAATTACCAAGGAGTCATTGGGGCCAAAGATAACAGAGTCTAAAGCTACTGTGTTACAGTTTGCTTTGCCTGTCAGATCCATGTTAATAACAGCAGTGAACAATTCGATATCAGTAGCACCTGCGGCATTGTCAGCAGACAATGTGTCTTCGATTGGCGTAACGCCCAGAGTAGAAGCATCCAATGCACCTAAATATACTTTGTGTGTACCAACATACTCACCTGCAATGGTAGGGCAAACAGTTTCCTTGTCATCGCCGCAACCTGATAATAATACCGCAGCAGTAGCCGCCGCGAATGTGAAAGACATGAATTTGATTTTCATTTTAATTTTGTTTTTTAGTTAACGAATGTTTGCCAAAGATATCTGCTAAATACCAAAAACCCAAACTTTTTTATAACTTTTTAACTTGCGTTTAGCGGAACATATTAAGAATTATTTTCTAACTTGCTGAACATTAATAACTATAGTACTTAAAATATTTTCACTAATTGATTTAAATCAGTTGCTATGAAGTCAATAGATCAATGGCTGCAGCTCTACGCCCGTGACCATCAGCACCCTGCCAACAAGCTGATTCACTGGATTTGTGTGCCGGTGATTTTCTTCACCGTGTTGGGGCTATTGTGGTGTATTCCACTCCGCCTGGAAGCCAAACCCTGGATAAATGCAGCTACCGTATTTTATGTGCTGGCGCTTGCTTTTTATTTCCGGCTTTCCATTCCCTTGTTTATCGGTTTTCTGCTGGTCGGCGGCGCCATGTTGTTGATACATGCCTTGTTGTATGAACAAATCGGTGCGCAAATGTATTTGTATATTCAACTCGGTTTGTTTGTGATAGCCTGGATATTTCAGTTTATCGGCCACAAGCTGGAAGGACAGAAACCGGCATTTTTTGAAGACCTGCAGTTTCTGCTCATCGGTCCGGCGTGGATACTGCATTTTATCTACAAAAAAATAGGGATAGACTACAAATAAGCTTAAAAAATACTATTTTACAGTTCTAAATAAACGATATTGTATGGCAACAGTAACCTTAGAAAATCAGGTGTACACCGAATTTGATGCTGCCGCGCTGGTGAATAAACAGCGTCAGTTTTTCAATACCGGCAAAACCAAAGATATTGAATTCCGCATCGAGCAACTGAAAAAGTTGCGACAAGTAATCAGCGATAATCAGCAGGAAATTATGGATGCGCTGAAAAAGGATTTGAACAAATCGCCGATGGAAGCATACGGCA
>CALMZF010000005.1 GCA_937870645.1 uncultured Paludibacter sp.
TTTATCATACCCGGCCCGTTGAATGGCAGAATATTTGAAAATCCGGTTAAATTCATCCTGTTGGACGCTGAGCCATTCGTCTTTGCCCCATTTCAATATTTCATCCTGTGGCCTGAATTCCTCGTGCTTGGTAGGTATTGATTTTTTGGAGTTCCAGGGGCAAACATCCTGACAGATATCGCATCCAAAAACGTAGCCGGATAATGCCGGTCTGATTTCTTCGGAAATTTCTCCTTTTTTTTCGATCGTCTGATACGATATGCAGCTGTTACTATTCAAACCTTCGGTAAGGCTCAGTGCTTTGGCAGGACAAGCATTCATGCAGCGACTACAACTACCGCAACGATCGGGTATACGCTCATCATATTCCAGTTCTTTATTTATCAGCAAAATACCTATAAAACAGAATGATCCGAACATCGGACTTATCAGCAGTTTATTTTTGCCAATCCAACCCAGACCTGCCCGCTCAGCCCATCGTCGCTCCATGACTGGTGCCGAGTCCACAAAACGGTGTTGCTGTTTATAATTGAAACATTCGGTTCCAAATGCATCGCAAATTCTATTTTCCAACACCAACAGTTTTTCTTTTATAACTGTATGATAATCAACAGCACTGTATGAGTATTTTGAAATCAGTGGAGCTCCTTCGGGCTGTCGAACTGTCGGGTAATAATTCATCAGCACTACGATGACCGACTTACACCCTTCGACCAACTCACGCGGATCCAGTCTTTTGTCCTGATTACGTTCAAGGTAGGCCATCTCTGCCTGATAACCCCTGTCGAGCCAGGATTTGAAAAACGGAGCATCCTCTCTCAGAAAGTCAGCCTGAGCTACGCCTATGGCATCAAATCCGATTTCAAGTGCCGTTTGTTTAATGTAAGCAGTCAGGGTTGCTTTCAATTTTTCTGTTGTATTTATAGAAATAAAAAAACACGATACCTGCTTGCTGCAAAATATCGTGCAAATAATTTCGATCAGAATGCTCTGCTTATATCGGCGGCAAGCTGCCGGATATCCTCGTATCTCCCCACAATATTTCCCTGTCTGTCTATCAGGAATAAAGTCGGAACCGACTGAACATTGTACACAGTGGCAGTTTTACCACTTTCGTCCCTTACGCAAATCCAGGGCAGGTTGGCGACCGATTTTTGCCAGAGCATTTTGTTACGGTCAAGCGAAACCTGATAAATTTGCAATCCCTGAGGGGAATATTTGTTGTATATATCTCTTAATTCAAAAGTATAAGCTACATTGCTTTCGGATTCGAAGACCGAAAAATCAATAATAACGGGTTTACCGGTGAGTGATGATAGCTTGTGTGAAATTCCTTTTGCATCATTTAGTTCAATATCAATAAATCCGGTAGCAGAGGTTTGCTGCAGTTCCTTCCAGGATTGCTGCAACCGGCCTTTTCTCTCGTCCTGAATGGCAGCAATTACCAGATTGTAAAGATTTTTTGACCGTTCGTAGTCCGGCATATACGTTGAGAATGCAGTAGCTACAGCCGAATAGAACTGTCGGTCTTCCTTATCGAAAGGTGAAAAAAGATAGGTACCGCTTACCTGCTGATAAATGGCAAAATATGCTGACATGGAGCGTGTGTCTTTGAGTATCAGGTCGATTGCCATTTTTTTATGGCGGTTGACATGTTGAATGAATGTATCCAGGACTTGTTTCGATTGTTCGGGATTTTTGGCAAACCGCAGCTGGTCAGCTTCATTTTGAAGTTGGATGACCGATTTGCGGAGTTTTTGGATTTCCTCTGACTGAACTGAGCCCTTTATTTCGGCAGTCAGGAGGTCTTCGGATTTTCCGTTGATTTCAATTTTTTTGGTGGTTGAATCGGCAGCCAATACCAACAGTTGATTGCCCAGTTTAAGGCGATACAAGTCGGGATATTCGGGAATGGCTGTTTTAAAAGTGAAATTTCCATTGGTATTCAGCTTGATGGAATCCAGCAGGCTGTCGCTTACCAAACCGGTTTTTTCAAAATAAAGCGTTTTTCCATCTGCACCGGCAATAGTTCCGGCGACAGTAAATTTTCCGGGATTGTTACAGGCAGTCAGGAAGATAAGCAGCGAAAAAAAGAGTAATTTTCTCATCATTTGGGTTTTTATTCAAAAATAATTTGTTTGGCTATTTGGTGAGCCAGTTCAGCACCTTTAAGTGTTTCTACAATTTTCAGCGCGAAGGGAACGGCCACTCCTGCACCTCTGGCGGTGATTATGTTATCCGATTTCACCACCGGTTGATCCGGGATATCAGCACCTACCAGTTTTTCTTCGAAACCGGGATAGCACACCGCTTCTTTACCTGCCAGTAAACCCAGGTTACCAAAAACCGAGGGTGCAGCACAGATGGCTGCCAGGTTTTTATTTTTTTCGAACTGACGAAGCAACAGTTCATTTAACTGCTTGTGAGCAGCCAGATTTTTTGTTCCCACACCGCCACCGGGCAATATCAATATGGCATTATCCGAAAAATCTGTTTCGGAGAATAGCTGATCGGCTACAACGATTACATTATGAGCGCCGGTTACCATTTTACTGTCCGATACAGATACCGTTATCACCGGAATATCAGCCCGCCGGAGTATGTCTATCGGGGCAATAGCTTCCAGTTCTTCAAAACCATTGGCCAGAAAAATAAATGCTCGTTTCATAATCCTTCAATTTTAATAATGTGATTATTTCAGTTTGTGATTATTTCAGTTTGAAATTATAGGTAATAGTTCCAACCGACACACCGTTGCCGGCCGAGAATCGGGTATTACGGGCAGCTGCCACGGCTGCACTGCGTGTTTGTGCATCGGATATATTGGTAGGAGAACTCACACTTGCATTAGTTACATGACCTGCAGCATCCACCCGGATGGCTACAGTCACTCTTCCTTCCACATTGCTGGGATAGGATGGTGTGGCAAGTGAGCCTACCAGTGAGCGTCCGTTCAGAGACCATCCATGCCCTCCCGAAGTACCGCTGCCGGCGGGATTGCCCTGACGGGTGTCGCCTGAAGAGGTTCCACTACCCGATCCGCCTCCATTGCCGAAAGAACCTCCCATGAGGTCATTCGCTTTGGCGATAGCTTCCTGCCTGCGCTTCTGTTCGGCCGCTTCGGCGGCTGCCTGCCGTTGCTGTTCGAGCCGCTGCATGTCGAGTTCTCGCTTTCTTTCTCTGTCCTTTTTCTTTTGGGCCGCTATTGCCAGAGCATTTTCATCATCGCTGGTCATCATTTCCTGTGGACGGGAAACAGCCGGTTTGGGCGTTGAAACCGCCACGGGTACAGGATTAGCCACATTTTCCAGTGTTGGCTTGGCTGAGCCGCCATCACCAATTCCCGCACCTTCGGGGTTGTCGCCAAAACTGACCATGATCCCTTCGTCTTCCTGAGGCATCATGGGTACGGGCATGAGCACAAACCACAGCATCAGGAATGTAAGCAGGCAAAAAATGGCCGAACCGATTAATCCGTATATTTTTGATTTATCCAAAATTATCAATTTTCAGTATTTCCAACAGCTTTGGTAGCGATTACAAGTTTCAGTTTGTGCTGATTTGCAATATCGAGTACACGTACCACTTCTTTGTAGGCTATTTCTTCATCGGCATAGAGTGCCAGATAGGTTGTGGTGTCCTGCGCTACCAGATTGAGTATGTAGGGTTCCAGCGTCTCGGGAGTTACCGGAACCGATTTTTCGTTGTTTCGCGAAACAAAATAATTTCCTTCCCTGTCAATGGATACTTTCGCAATGACTTTCTTGGTTGCTTTCTCCGATTTGCTCGATGGCAAATTGAGCTTAATATCATTGGGAGTGGTCATTGTGGATGATATCACAAAAAACAGCAGCAACAAAAAAATGATGTCGGTCATGGACGACATTGAAAAGGATGGATCTGTTCTGTATTTTCTTTTTAATGACATTGTATTTTAAGTTTATTCATTCAATTAGAAATATTGAATTGATAATAATAACCAAACTATGAATTATTTTTTAACCGGTTCATTGAGTAAATCAAGAAACTCCAGCGTGTTTGATTCCAGTTTACGCATTACAGTGTCAATTTTTGAGATCAGATAGTTGTAGGCAAAATAGGCCAGAATACCCACAATCAACCCGCCCACAGTGGTGACCATAGCCTGGTACATACCGGTGGATAAATCGCGGAGCTGCACTACGCCCGAGGGATTTTGGGTCATGGTATAGAAAGTTTGCACCATACCGGTAACCGTACCGAGAAAACCGAGCATGGGTGCACCGCCGGCAATAGTTGAGAGAATTCCCATGCTTTTTTCCAGTTTGGCTATTTCGATGTTACCCACATTCTCTATAGCTACAAGCACATCGCTCATGGGGCGACCCAACCGGCTAATGCCTTTTTCGACCATGCGTGATGCCGGGGTCTCCGAGTCGCGGCAAAGTTTTTGTGCCGATTCCAATTTTCCATCGTGAATGTAGTCCTTTATCCTGTTCATAAAGGTTTTATCTTCCTGCGATGCTTTATTGATGGTTATAAATCGTTCGATAAAAATATACACCCCGAGTGCGAGCATCACCGCCAGCACAATCATAATTGGACCACCGTAAAGTGTCATAGTCCATAAATTCATTCTTTCGGGTGCAGCCTGTGCGAGAGCGGGTTCAGTTACTGCAGCATTTACTGCCTGCAAAATTACGAGTAGGTTCATCTTGGATTATTTCTTTTTTTCTGATTAATATTATTCTGACAAAAAAGGCTGAATATCTGCGGTTTTTTATCAACCTTATTTTAACGCTGCTTTATAGCGTTTTATTGTTTCTTCCAATCCTAAATAGAGGGCATCGGCTATGAGGGCATGCCCGATAGACACTTCTTCGATCCAGGGAATGTTTTGGTGAAGATAGGCCAGATTATCCAAACTCAGATCATGGCCAGCATTGATACCCAAACCAAGACTTTTGGCCAGTTTGGCAGCCTGTACAAAAGGAGCTACTGCTGCAGCTTTATCGTTGGGATAATTGGTGGCATAAGGTTCGGTATAAAGTTCCACGCGGTCTGTTCCTGTTTTAGCAGCATATTCAATGTTTACCGGATTTGTATCCACAAATATGGAGACCCGAATGCCTGCTTGTTGAAAACCGGAAACGATTTCTTTCAGGAAATCCTGATGAGTTTTGGTATCCCATCCGGCATTGGAAGTGAGAGCATCGTGTGCATCGGGCACAAGCGTTACCTGAGCAGGCTTCACTTTTTTTACCAGTTCAACAAATTCGCGGGTAGGATTTCCTTCTATATTGAATTCTGTGGTTAAAATCGGCTTCAGATCCAACACATCCTGATACCGGATATGTCGTTCGTCGGGACGCGGATGAACCGTAATGCCTTCGGCACCGAATTTTTCGCAGTCGAGTGCTACTTTGCACACATCGGGGATATTGCCGCCGCGTGCATTACGCAACGTAGCTATTTTATTGATATTTACACTTAAAGTGGTCATTATTCCGGTAATTTTAATTAAATAAAAAGACTTATATTTTCAGAGAATTTAGTGAGTCATTTTCTAACCCGAAGATTCTGAAATGAAATTAAATTTGTGAGTTTCAAATCCATTTTGTTCCTTTGCAGGTCAAATGATTTAGTATTTGCAAAAATAACTCAAAAAAACGAGTAATTGAATAGTGAACTTATACTTTCGTATTTTTTAATGATTTTGACACGGTTACAATATCGATATCAAGGCATCCTATGACAGAAAAAGAAACTTACAGAATAGCCATTTTCGGAAATCTCCACCGTACGGAACTCGGCCATCAGATTTCGCAGTTGATCGATTTTTTTCGTGATAAGAATATAGTGATTCTGATGGATGAATTTATGGAAAATTACATCCGCGAAACGCTGAAAATGTCATTTGAAAACGTGGAACTTATATCGGGGGATAATTTCACAGCCAATCTGGCTCTCAGCATTGGTGGTGACGGCACATTTCTGAACACCGCCGCCCGCATCGGCGATAAAAATATACCTATTCTGGGAATTAACACCGGAAGGCTGGGTTTTCTGGCTGATATTGCCAGAAACGATGTTACCGAGGCGTTGAAAGGAATTTTCGAGAATAAATTTACCATCGAAAAAAGAAGCCTGCTGAAGGTTGAAACCCTCGACGGAAGTCGCTTGGATGCACCTTATGCGTTAAACGACGTGGCTCTGTCGAAACAGGACAGTTCATCCATGATCATTGTAAATGCCAAAACCCACGGAGAACTGATTAACAGCTATCAGGCTGATGGTCTGATCATTTCCACTCCGACAGGTTCGACGGCCTACTCCATGAGTGTGGGCGGCCCTATTGTAGTTCCGCAGGCAAGGAGCTTTGTGATTTCGCCGGTGGCATCTCACAGCCTGAATGTAAGGCCGCTTATTGTGCCCGACGACTGGGTTATAGAACTGGAAGTTATCAGCCGCAGCAACAGCTACCTGATATCACTCGACGGCCGGGCCAAGGTAATGGATCAGAGCACTAAACTTCGCATACGAAAAGCGGAATATGATATCAAGGTACTGAAGCCATTAAATCACACTTTTTTTGAAACCCTGCGGAATAAACTGCTTTGGGGTGTGGACAAAAGAAATTAGCGACGGATTTTTATCCGGTGACGGATAGCCGAATTTGGAGCGGGCGGAATGGCCGATTCATCGAAAAAAATCAAATTTGCATTGAACCTTCCTTTTATTTCGGTTTTTTCATTGGTCACAAACCGGCAATCGATGCTATACCCCGAAATTCCCTGCCTGCTGACAGTAAAAGTTCCATCCCTGATATAAACGATTTTTGATTTGGACACATCCTGTTCTATGTAATAAATATAAGCTCCGGATGGCACTTCCTGGTTGTTTTCTTCATATTTTATACCACTGAAAAAAGTCAACGGTTCGCCGCCGGCAGAAATGGTGTAAGTCCCTGCAGTCAGTACACTATCCTGTGGCGCCACAAAAACATCTTCGAGTATCAGGTACTGACCGGTACCGACCAGTTCATTGTTTTCGTTGACCGACAAACCGTCGGTAAAGAGATTTACAGTCAACACATTGTTGTTCAGATTGTAATTGCTGTAGTAATTGCCGTAAAACTGTGCATATCCCCACGTAAATTCAGGTTCATTTTCATATACGTATGGCGGATTGGG
>CALMZF010000006.1 GCA_937870645.1 uncultured Paludibacter sp.
TTGTCTTGACTTTTTCAGACTGCAAGATAAGAAATATTGAAATTCTTTGAAAATAATTGTCATTTTATTTGGAATCTGCTCTTTCACACACTATATTTGTGATATCATTTTAATATCATAATAATAAATCAAATGAAAACAAAAGAAGAAGTATTTACCGGATTCAAATTCCCGGGCATTCCTGCTATTTTTCTTAATATCTTACTGTTAGCCGGCATCGTATTGTTATTTATCTGGGGTGTCACATCGTCATTAAGTAATAATCTTGCTGTGTTTGTTATTATTCTCAGTGTTTTGCTTTTTATATGCAATCTGATTGCGTGGGGAGGTTTTATGCAAATAGAACCGAATGAAGCCCGCGTGATGATTTTCTTCGGAAAATATGAAGGAACGGTAAAGGAAAACGGTTTTTTCTGGGTCAATCCATTCTACACCAAGAAACGGTTGACACTGCGTGCCCGCAACCTGGACGCTGAGCCTATCAAGGTAAACGACAAAGCCGGTAATCCAATCATGATCGGTATGGTGGTGGTATGGAGTGTGGTGGATACCTACAAAGCTTCCTTCGATGTGGACAATGCATCCATGACTTCGGGCGTACCGGGAACCAATCAGGACAACGTGAACGCTAAAATGAAAGCCTACGAAAACTTTGTAAAAATTCAGAGTGATGCTGCACTCCGCAAGGTGGCAGGGATGTATGCCTATGACCACAATACATCGGGTGACGAAACCAGCCTGACACTGCGTTCGGGCGGCGAAGAAATGAACGAACTGCTTGAAAACCAGATTAACGAACGGTTGAGAATTGCCGGTATAGAAGTGATTGAAGCCCGAATCAACTACATTGCTTACGCTCCCGAAATAGCTTCGGTGATGCTTCGCCGCCAACAGGCCGATGCCATCATTGCTGCCCGCGAAAAAATAGTGGAAGGTGCTGTAGGGATGGTGAAAATGGCATTGGATAAACTTTCCAAAGATGGAATTATCGAACTGGACGACGACAAAAAAGCGGCCATGGTGAGCAATCTGCTGGTGGTACTTTGCGGAGAATCAAACGCTCAACCGGTAATTAATTCGGGAACTCTGTATAACTAATTGAAACATGCCTGCTGAAAGCAAAAATAAAACCTTTGTTCTGCGCATTGACACCGAAACGATGGAAGCTATCGAGAAATGGGCTGCCGATGAGTTCCGGAGCACCAACGGACAGATTCTGTACCTGCTCGATCAGGCACTGACGAAAAGCGGACGAAAGCCGAAAAAGACGACATCGTGATACTATTTATTATACAATAACCTAAGCCGATGAAAAATGAAGCTATTATCATGTTGGGAAGCAACACCGATATTTCCCTGTTGCTTTCGGCCAAATCGATGCTCGAAGATTGGTTTGATGTGGTTGCCGTAAGTGAAATAATGCAAACAACCGCCATCGGTGAGCAGTACCAAAGTCCCTTTTACAATCAGGCTATACGAATTCAAACAGAATATGATCGGGAGGAAACAATCCGGATTTTCAAGAAAACAGAAAAAAAACTGGGCAGAACACCCGAAAGTAA
>CALMZF010000007.1 GCA_937870645.1 uncultured Paludibacter sp.
TGCCGATAAGCAAAACATAATACAGGGAATAAAAAGTAATAATTTTTTCATGTGTACTTTTTTTTAGTTGTTGAAAGTAAAAAGTTTAGTTCACAACAAAGATATAATATTTCTTTATAAGAAATTGTGTGTTTTTAATTATATTTTAATTTAATTTTTAAAAACATATATTGACAGGTTATATTTTTATGCTATTTAAAACCAAAACAGATTTTTTAAAAAAATTATGCACATCATGCCAGGAAACCAGCTGCTAGAGAAAATACATTTATAAATTCATCATTTACAGCTGTTTGATTGGTATGAGCACCAATTGGAAACGGATTTTCATGGGTGTAAGGAAATGGAAAATCCTGCAGGTTAATTTTTTCATTGGAACAATCTGTCCCAAGTGCCTGTTGTAGACCGACATAAGGCATAACCAAATCCTGTTCGAGTGCAATACCACAGAGGCGATTGCCCATCTGAGCGAAAAAAGCTTCGCGTTCCGACCTGTTCCTATCGGGAGATATCATACTGTAAAATGCATCAAACACCTTATCGGGTTTGAGTTTCTGCGTCAATCCAAAATCATTGAGATAATACTGATAAAGATGATCGAAAGCTGCGCGATCCATGATGCTGCGCGATACGCCGTACATGGAACTGAAAATACCTCCTCCGCAAAACATAAAAAGGCGGGTGTCGGAAAAAAGCCCTGAAGGATTTGACATCAGTACGATTTGCGATAAAAAAGCCCCAATGGAATATCCGAAAATATCAATCCGCGCACCGGAACTGAAAAGCGGGTGTATTCCCTGTTTGATTTCCCGGTATAATTGCTCCAGATCAAAGACTGTCTGTCGCCCGGAACTGTAAAACAACAACGGATTTTTGCTGATACGTTCACTCAGGGCTATATTGGCAAAACTCAGGGAGCGATCCTCACCGTGTAGCTTTCTCCTCAAATTCAGTACGTCCTGCATACAGCGCGGGTTGGTCCATTCCTGCGGCGAACGGTTCATATGAAATGCAATGGGAAAAAGAATGACCGGTTTACCGGTAGTGATGCAAAGATACTCGGCCCATGTAAGGTATTTGTTCCAACTGCGTTCGTTGAGGCCATGCATTAAAAGTATTGCATGCTCATATTTTTCCTTACCCCGCGGAATGAAAACAGGATATTCAAACGAAATATTTTCAGCAATTTCGCGGTCAGCCGGATTGAAACTCCATGCTGCATCATCACTGTTGACCACCGAACTCACAAAAGGGATAAACCAGATATCAATATTTGTATCGGACAATCGGTTATTTTTTCCCGGAATAAATTGCTCGTTTAGTTCAGAATATCGCTTCGAATAGTTCATTAATTGACTTATTTTTTTTACAAAGGAAATATCCCCGTCTTTTTTTGCCAAATAAAAGGGGAAAACACCCACTCCGGGGGATAAAAAATCTGAATGAGGGGTGAAATTTCAAATAGCGGGGTGAAAAAAACATTTCAACATTAGCAGATTTCATATTTTGGCTTACTTTTGTATCGTTTAAACGTCGTAACCCGAACGCCATGAATACCAAAATACCGGCATATCTTTACCAAAAAGGCAATATTATTCGTTTAATTATATTCACGGCCATATTTGCCCTGCTTTTTATCAATTTTTTCCAGCCATTCGGCTCACGGGGTTGGTATCCACAGATTTCTGACTTCAAGTATTTCGTATTTTCAAGTTTAATTATACTTACCGGAATGCTGGTGGTTGTAATAAGCCGAATGATCATGCTGCATTACACCCGAAGACATAACCTGAACTACTGGCAGTTTGCCGGCTGGATATTGTGCGAAGTGCTTGCCATGTCACTTTTTTATGCATTGTTCACCAAGTTTATTCCACGTGAGGGGATGAACCGCGATTTTATGGAAATATTCCGTAAAAGCACCATTAATACCGGGCTTGTACTGCTGCTGCCCTACTCCATTTCCTGGCTGTATTTTTCATGGAAAGAAAAAAACAATATGCTCGAAAACATTGAAAAGGAGGACACCGTCCTTGAAAATCACTCCAAATCGATGATAGCATTTCCCGACGAAAAGGGAGAACTGAAAATATCTATCATGCAGGAGAATATTCTTTACATTGATTCGGCCGACAATTATATCACCTTACACTACCTGAACAAATCCAAACTGTCGCATTACATGCTGCGTAACACCCTGAAGTGGATGGATGAAAATCTCATAAAAGACACCTTACTGGTTCGAAGCCACCGATCCTACATTGTCAATCTGGACAAAGTCAAAGTGCTGCGCAAAACAAAGACCGGCATTTTCATAGAACTGGATGCAGAGAACACACCCGACATACCGGTTTCGAAGACTTATTATGAGCGTTTTATGAATAAATTTTCGCAGTACTCGGTTTGAAATATGATTTTAAGGTAGCAATCCCGTTTCATTGGACCTGATATATTTTAAAATCTTTCACCACAAAAAACGTTCACCTTTACCTCCCATAAAAATTTACAAATTACTGATATTAAGCAATTTATTATTTTAAGCAGTTTTATTAGTTCGATATACTGAATTTTTGAATAAAAACAACTAATTTTGCACCCACAAATACAGGAACTTCAATTTTTGTTATTTAACTATATATCAACTAATTACAAACTCTATGGAATGGTTAAATTCTTTATTATTCGGTGAAGGGATTGCTCACACCATATTAATTTACTCCTTTGTAATCTTTACGGGAGTACTATTGGGCAAAATAAAATTCTGGGGCATTTCGCTGGGCACCACTTTCATTTTATTTATGGGTATTTTAGTGGGTCACATGGGTTACACCATCAACCACGAAGTGCTTGATTTTCTGAAAGATTTCGGTTTAATTCTGTTTATCTATTCCATTGGTTTACAGGTTGGTCCCGGTTTTTTCTCTTCGTTCAAAAAAGGTGGAATGGTCTTAAATCTGTTGGCTGCCGGAATAGTCTTGCTGGGTGTGACAGTGGCTGTTTCCTTTTATTTTGTTCTCAATGGGCGCGTAGAAATGCCCATGATAGTAGGTATCATGTCGGGTGCCATTACCAATACTCCCGGACTGGGTGCTGCACAGGAAGCACTGCGTCAGGCTCATGAAGCAGGTCAGATTGCCGAAATCCCTCAAATTGCACTGGGTTATGCTGTGGCCTATCCGCTGGGTGTGGTGGGCATCATCAGTTCTATCATTCTTATCCGGTTGATATTCCGCATCAATCTGGAGAAGGAAGCCAAAGCGCTGGAGCAGGACGAAGATACGGCTATGGAAAAACCCGAACGAATTACATTGAAACTTACCAATAACGCCATCAGTGGAAAAACACTCCATCAGGTAAAAACGATGGTGGGACGAAATTTTATCATCTCCCGCATGATGAGCAATGGCACCTATTCCATACCTCAATCGGAAACAATACTGAAAAATGGTGATATACTCCTTGTAATATCTGCATTAGCTGATGCAGAGACTATCACCGCTTTTATCGGCGAACCCGCCGAACTCGACTGGAAAGATTCCGAGAAACACCTGGTTTCGCGTCGAATAGTGATTACCCACAGTAAAATTAATGGAAAAACTCTGGGATCACTGCGCCTGCGTACACTTTTCGGAGTTAATATTACCCGCGTCAATCGTTCGGGTATCGACCTGCTGGGTGCCACCAATCTTACCTTGCAGGTGGGTGACCGTGTGATGGTGGTAGGCGAACTGGAAAACATCAATAAAGTGGAAAAACTACTTGGTAACACGTTGAAAAGATTGAACGAGCCTCCCATTGTGACTATTTTTGTTGGAATTTTTCTGGGTATCCTGTTTGGCAGTATTCCATTTTTCATTCCGGGAATGCCTATGCCCGTAAAACTCGGTCTGGCTGGCGGTCCGCTCATTATTGCCATACTTATCGGTCGGTTCGGATATAAGTTGAAGTTGATTACCTATACTACCCAAAGTGCCAATCTGATGCTTCGTGAAGTGGGAATTTCACTCTTCCTGGCGAGTGTGGGACTGGCTGCAGGTTGCAAGTTTGTAGAAACGGTGTTCACCGGTCAGGGTTTGCTATGGGTAGGTATCGGTTTCGCTATTACCGTATTACCTTTACTTATTATCGGTTTTATTGGAAGGAAATTTGCCAAACTCAACTACTTCACGCTTATTGGTTTGCTGGCCGGAAGCACTACCGACCCACCCGCTTTGGCATATTCAAGTTCCATTTCAAGCAACGATCAACCTGCTGTGGCTTACTCCACGGTTTATCCTCTCACCATGTTTCTGAGAGTTATAATGGCACAATTAATTATTCTTGCATTTATCTGATTTGTTATATCAGATATCGATAAATTCAATAAAAGTATCAATAAAAAAAGAGCTGCCCAATCCGGAAAGCTCTTTTTTTTATCGTTTTATAAGGAATTATCTTTTAGTAAACATGCCCAAAATATCGTCCAGGGCACTTCCGTCTTTGTCTTTATCCAGCAAACCGGTTACCATATCCATCAGTCCGCCACCACCGCTGCTTTGAGCAGAGCCACCGCCACCGAGCAAGCCACCCAGTAGATCACCAAGACCGCCCGCACTTACGTTGCTTTGACTTTTCTGTTTGCCCAGATATGCCATTACAATGGGAGCAAGCATGGAAATAATAGGACCAATCTTATCGGTGCTGATGCCGGTTTTTTGAGCTACACCATTTTCTACGGCACCTACTTTATCTCCGAAAACATGGCCTAAAATTCCACCGCCATCCTGCAAGAGATCGCCTACATTACCCGAAAGAAGTCCTCCGAGGTTATCCAGTAAACTTCCGTCGTGTTTGGATTCCAGTGCGCTGTTGAGGCTTTCGGCTCCTTCGGGAGTTTGAGCATTTTTATTCAATCCGCCCAAAATCACGGGTACTGCTGTATTCACTGCCGATGCAGCCTGACTTTCGTCGAGCCCAAACTGACCAGCAACACTTTTCACAATTGATTGTCCAATTGAACTGTTTAATAATTCAGATAAATCCATCTTTGTATTTTTTAGAAGAAAGTTATGAAATTGAAAATAATAATGCTCAAATATAGCGTTTTAGTTGAAAAATAAATGCCGTTTGAAAAGATAATTTGTTTAAATTTTCATAAAAAGGTATTGAAATGGGAATTTTCAAGTTTCGATGGTTATTTGTTAAATGGGGAATCTTATTTGAAGTCCCTTACCGGGTTCGACCAGCAGATTGGTTATTTCAAAATTGACATCACCGCCGGTAATTCCTTTCGTTAGTTTTACAGTAATTGTGTGTTGGCTGTGAGGCTCCAGCGTGTAGTCCCGAAAATATACCAAGTCCGGATTATGGGCTGTTTTATGAAGATAAAACGGAATATCGGAGTTATTTTTCACTGTTATGCGATATTGGGTTGATGTTTTTTCGGTTTTAAGAATTTCGATTGATCCATGAAACAGCGCATTCAGGTATCTCTCTTCACCAATTAGTTTGTCGTCCAGATATACCACCGTTCTTCTGTTTATCAACGCATCTTTTATAGCCTCCTGTGTCCGTTCGGTTGCAAAAACCAGTGTCATGGTTCGGTGTTTCCCGTCTTTGAATGCCAGTGGTTCATGCACATCGGTATTGCCAAGCATGGTCAGTTTCTTCTCCAGGCACCAGCGGTGTGCTTCGGGGAAATATTCCGGACCGTTGACCACTTCAATTCCCTGCATCAAACCGGCGTTGTAAAGTTCGGTATGTTCCTTAAACCAGCGGGTTGTATCGGGTTGCTGGGCATCCCAGCCGGGATGGTTCCAGAAAATAAAAGCATTTTGGGCTTTGGCTGCTTTGAATGCATCCTGCCAGGCAGGCACATCCAGTGCGTTGCAATCACTGAGAAACAGCGCATTGGAATGCCCCGGAGCCATGGCGCGTGTAATTTCCGAGCCGCGTATCAGCAAAATTCCACTCGCTATGGCCGATGCTTCGGCTAATTCATACGAGCGGTTATGCGATGCGGCAGGCATATCACTTTTATGGGGCCTGTACTCAATGTGGTCAGTAATAGCTATGACGTCGAGCCCTTCGGTGTAGGCTTCACTCACCCTTACGGTAGGCCACACCAGTCCATCGGAAAACACAGTGTGCATGTGAAAATCACATTTCAGGGTTTTATATCCCATAATATCAGGGATGTTGATTTCATTTCTGACCTGAGCAGATGATAATGTAAAGAAACTCAGGAATAAGAAAAATAACAGTTTTTTCATGGTTTCAGAATTTATAAAATTAAAAAATTCGGATTACGAAAATAGCTGTTTTTTATCAAAAGAGAACAGAAGTTTCTTTTTTTTATTGTAAAATTTTATATTTTTCCCATAGGGAAATTATTCATACATTTGTTGCTTCAAAAAAACCAAAAACAATTACACATGAACAAAAAAATCGTTTTATCAGGTCTGTTTTTACTTTCCTGTTTATTTATCAATGCCGAAAACCCCTTGTGGATGAGGTATCCCGCCATTTCACCCGACGGTTCACAAATTGCATTTTCTTACCAGGGGGATATTTACAAAGTCGCCGTGGAAGGTGGTCAGGCTGCAAGACTGACTACGAACAATGCATTCGACAGCAATCCGATCTGGTCGCCCGACGGACAGAAAATCGCATTTGTCAGTGATCGTGAAAACTCGAACAGGGATATATTCATCATGTCGGCTTCGGGTGGAACGGCCAAACGCCTGACCACGCATACTTCTACCGAGAAACCCTACACATTTACCCCCGACGGGATATACATTGTATATTCCGCTCATTATCAGGACCCGGTGAAGAGTGCCTTGTTTCCTACATCCATGTTGTCTGAATTATATAAAGTTTCGGTGGAAGGCGGACGACCTGAAATGATCCTTGCTTCACCGGCTGAAAAAATCAATTTCAACAAAGCAGGAAGCAAATTTCTGTATCAGGATCTGAAAGGTTTCGAGAACACATGGCGTAAACACCACACTTCGTCGGTGACCCGCGATATACTGGAATATGACATAAAAACCGGAACTCACCGCAAACTGATAGACCGCCCGGGCGAAGATACCGATCCTGTTTACAGTGCCGACGGCAATTCGTTTTATTTCCTGAGTGAAAAAAGCGGCAGTTACAATGTTTTTTCGGCCTCGTTGAACAATCCGACTGACCAGAAACAGTTGACAACTTTCAGCGACAATCCCGTTCGATTTCTGACGGCAGCCAATGACGGAACAATTTGTTTCGGATACGACGGTGAAATCTATACGCTGAAAAAAAAGGCTGCGAAACCTCAGAAACTGGCTTTAAACATCACAAATGATCTGGATGGAGAACAGGAAAAGAAATTCAGTTTCAGTACGGGAGCCACTTCGGCGGTAAATTCTCCCGATGGAAAACAAATAGCACTGATTGTGCGCGGTGAGGTTTTTGTAAGTTCGGTGGGTTACACTACCACCAAACAAATAACCAAAACCGTGGCTGAAGAAAGAGATGTGGATTTCGGTGCCGATAATCGTTCGCTGGTATATGCCAGCTATCGCGATGGTTACTGGAATATTTACAGGGCAAAAATCGGGCGCAAAGAAGATCCGAATTTCCCCAATGCAACCACTATTGAAGAGGAAGTGCTGATCAAAAACGACAAATCCGAAAAACAGCATCCAAAATTTTCACCTGACGGCAAAGAAGTAGCTTTTGTTCAGGACCGTGCCAAACTGATGGTTTACAATATTGAAAGTAAAAAACTTCGTCAAATCACCGACGGATCCTTTCAGCACGAAAGCGACGGTGACATGACTTTCGAGTGGTCACCCGACAGTAAATGGTTTGCACTGGAATATGTATCCAATAACCACGCACCCTATTCCGATATAGGAATTATCAGTGCCTCAGGCGATGGTGAAGTATTCAATATAACCGGCAGTGGCTACACCAATCACAAACCCCGCTGGGTAATGGATGGGAATGCCATTCTGTTTAATTCCGAACAGTACGGTATGCGCAATCACGCTTCGTGGGGATCGATGGAAGATGTGATGATGGTTTTTGTAAACCGGGAAGCATACAATAAATACAAAATGAACAAAGAAGAGTACGAACTCTTCACTGATGCTGAAAAAGAAGTCAAAAAAGCCGAAGAAGATGCAAAGAAAAAAGCGGAAGAAGCCAAAAAAGGCAAAGAGGATACTAAAGACAAGAAAAAAACGGAAGAAAAATCCAAAGACCTTGTTGTGGAATTTGCAGGTATGGATGAACGAATTGTGCGTCTGACGCCAAATTCCTCCCGGTTGGGAGATGCCATTATCAATAAAGATGCAACAAAACTTTACTATCTGGCTGCTTTTGAAGAAGGATATGATATGTGGGTCATTGACCTTCGGGAGCGTTCGACCAAACTGCTGAGTAAACTGAATGGTTCTTCTGCCAGCCTGATGACGGACAAAGAACAGAAGAACCTGTTTGTACTGAGCAGTAAAAAAATGCAGAAAATGGAAATTTCGTCCGAAAAATTCACACCGGTTGATTACAAAGCGGAGATGAAACTGGATCTGGCTCAGGAACGCGAATTCATGTTCAATACCGTGTACCGCGAAGAAAAAGAACGTTTTTATACAACTACCATGCACGGAGTTAACTGGGAAAAACTGACAGACAACTACCGGAAATTTCTGCCTCATATCAATAATAATTACGATTTTTCCGAGATGCTGAGCGAATTGCTGGGTGAACTGAATGTTTCGCACACCGGCTCGGGCTATCGGGCTTCGGCAGGCGATGACAAAACAGCCGAACTGGGTCTGTTCGTGAGCAGAAATGGCAACAAAAACGGACTACTGATTGATGAAATCCTAATAAACGGACCATTTGATGATTTCCGCTCCAAAGTGAAAACCGGTGATGTGATCGAAGCTATTGACGGCAACGAAATTGCATCGGATACCGATTATTTCCCCCTGCTTGAAGGAAAAGCGGGAAAAAACACCCTGATTTCAATTTATTCTCCGGCTACCGGCAAGCGCTGGGATGAAGTCATAAAACCAATAGCTGCCTCAACACTCGACAATCTGCTTTACAACCGCTGGGTAAAACAGCGGGAAGCTGAAGTGGAAAGATTGTCGAACGGTCGCCTGGGGTATGTACATATTCCTTCGATGGGCGATGAAAGTTTCCGCAAAGTATATGCCAATGCCCTTGGTAAATATTATAAAAAAGAAGGCATGGTGATTGACATCCGCTACAACGGAGGTGGCCGGTTGCATGAAGATATTGAAACTTTTTTCAGCGGAAAACAATACCTGATGCAGGAAGTTCGCGGCAAAGACTACTCCGAAATGCCCAGCCGCCGATGGAACAAACCTTCGGTGATGCTGATGACCGAAGCCGATTATTCCAATGCGCACGGGACACCCTGGGTGTATAAAACCATGAAAATGGGTAAACTCGTGGGAATGCCCGTACCGGGAACCATGACCAGTGTCAACTGGGTTACGTTGCAGGATCCATCGTTGTATTTCGGAATTCCGGTGGTCGGTTATCGCACGGCCGAAGGCACATACCTCGAAAACAGTCAGCTGGAGCCCGACATCAAAGCGCCTCTTGACCTCACCAAAGCCGTTGCAGGTGAAGATACTCAGCTGGAAGCAGCCGTTAAGGCATTGCTGAAATAAGACCTCTACTCCTAAAAGGAGTTAATAAAGAATACAGTCCTGAGAAAAAGTTTATTGAAAGGTAAACTTTTTTCAGGACTTTTTTTTCACCTGTCAACTGTGTGTTGAATATGTACCGCGTGGTAAAATATTCCTCAACTTAATTTATTGGTTTGTTGAGATATTGTCATAATCCATTGTCTATTATTTACATAGATAATAATGATGATATTTTCAGTCACCCAACGATGTTAATTATCGTTAATTATAAATCAATCATTTCATTTATTACGAACTTTTCGTAGCTTTGCGATGTTTTCGTAATAGATTGAACAACAAACTATTTTCACGACAAAAAAATAATTAAGATTATGCAAAAACTTAGCCCGCAGGAAGAAGAATTGATGCTGATTATCTGGCAGCAAGAAAAAGGATTTATAAAAGAATTCATTGATAAAATGGAAGAACCGCATCCGCCATATACAACGGTGGCATCCATTGTGAAAAATCTGGAGAAAAAAGGTTACGTTACTTCCAAAATGTATGGAAACACGTACGAATACATTCCTGTAATTGACGAAATGGAATATAAAAAAAAGTTTTTATCCCATGTGGTGAAAAATTATTTCGAGAATTCGTACAAGGATCTGGTCAGTTTCTTTGCTGAAGAAAAAAAAATTTCGGCCGAAGAACTTCAGGAGATCATAAAACTGATTGAGAAAACAAATCTCTGACGTCATGGAAAACTTATTAATCTATATCATCAAGGTAAACACATCACTAATTCTGTTTTACCTGTGTTACAAATTGTTTTTTCAACGGGATACATTTTGGGTGATACGCCGGATTTATTTGATAGTAAGCGTCCTCTTCTCATTTATTTATCCGCTTATTTCAGTCGAAGGCTGGATTAAAAAGCAGGAGCCGGTTATGACCGCCATCGCTTCCATTCAGTTGGATGAGTTTATAATCACGCCTGCAGGAGGGGCAAGAGCCAGCATTTTTACACTTGAAAATGTACTCTGGGGTGTGTTTAGTCTTATTGTGATGTTGATGTTTTTGCGAATTTGCGTCCAGCTTTTTTCCATAATCAAACGAAGAATAAAAGGCCGTAAAACCGAGCTTCAGGGAGTTCCGGTTATTCGTATGGAAGAAAAAATAACTCCATTCTCCTTTTTCAAATGGATTTTTATCAATCCGTTACTGCACACCCATAGTGAAACAGCCGAAATACTTGCTCACGAGCAAACCCATGCACGGCAATGGCATAGTGTGGATGTTTTCATCGGACAAATACAGACGATACTTTGTTGGTTCAATCCCGCCGCCTGGCTCATGGAGCGTGAAATCAGGCATAACCTGGAATTTTTGGCCGACAATCAGGTGCTTAAATCGGGATTTGAACCAAAAAACTATCAATATCATTTATTAAAACTGACTTACGAACCTGCAGATAGTAAGTTGATTAATCAATTCAATGTTTCACCTATTAAAAAAAGAATTAAAATGATGAATTCTAAAAAGACAAAAAAAGCGGGATTAATTAAGTATGCATTGATTATCCCGGTTGCACTGACGTTACTCTGGCTGAGTAGTTTCCAGCAAATACTTGCCGGATTAAAAAACAATATCGGGAAAACCACCGAAACGCCATTGACAGAAGTCAGTGTAAGCGTAAAGGATGTGAACGCAGTGCAAAAACAAGCTGCAGCAGTTGCAACTGATCAACAAACCGGTAAAGACAAAAAGATTTACGAAGTGGTGGAAACACCTCCTGAATTTCCGGGCGGTCCCGACGCACTCATGAAATTTATGTCTGAAAATATTAAATATCCCGCTGAAGCTGTAAAAGATAAAATTGAAGGAAAAGTCATCCTTGGATTTGTGGTGGATGATACCGGTAAAGTCACTGACATAAGAGTAGTCCGATCGGTTGCCCCCATGCTCGATGCCGAAGCAATTCGGGTTGTAGGTTTTATGCCCAGCTGGGAACCCGGAAAACAAAAAGGGATACCTGTCAACGTACGTTTCGTTCTGCCGGTGGCATTCAAGTTGTCACCCTCAGCCCAAAAAAATATTCAGGAGCAGTTAGAAGTTGTTGGATACGGGGAACCCAAAACAAAAAAAGAAGAGGTGGTTGCTGATGCAATGTCAGTTGCAGCTCCGGACAAAGACGGGGTATATGATCAGGTAGATTTTCTGCCTGTCTTTCCGGGTGGAGATCAGGGGCTGTTTGGCTGGCTTTCACAAAACATCAGATATCCTGCTGAAGCTCAAAAACTGGCTATCCAGGGAAAGGTTCTGGTAGAATATGTAATTGACACCGATGGAAGCATCAAAAATGCAAAAATTTCACGGAGCGTTAACGAATTTCTGGATAAGGAAGCTTTACGGGTTATTAATGCAATGCCCAACTGGACTCCCGGCAAACACAAGGATAAAGTGGTGAAAGTAAGATACACCTTACCAATTCAGTTCAGATTGCAGTAAAAGAGGCTTTAATGACCTTTTAAACAAAAAAATAACGCCGGAAATGAAAATCCGGCGTTATTTTTTATATTTCATTTTGTCATTGCAGGTGGCAATTATTTCAGGTTCTTTTCGAGAAACTCGAATTTCTTCTGATACAAATGCCTGCGGGTTTCTTTTCCGAGGATGCTATGGTTTTTATCAGTATAGAGTTGCAGATCGGCATGTTTGCCCGCCTTCATCAGTTTGTCGAGGTAAATCATGGTATTGGGTAAATGCACATTATCATCGGCTGTGCCGTGGATAAGGAGGAGGTTGCCATTCAGTTTACCGGCTTTATTGAGCACAGAACCGGCATCGTAACCCCGGTTATTTTCCTGGGGAGTGCGCATAAACCGTTCGGTATATGCAGCATTGTACAGTCGCCAGTCGGTCACAGGTGCCACTGCTATCCCTGCCTTGAAAATCTTTTCGCCGGAACTCATGGCTAAAATAGTCATATAGCCACCATAACTCCAGCCCCAGATACCAATGCGGTCTTTATCCACAAAACTTTGAGTAGCCAGGTATCGGGCTGCTTCAATCTGATCGCGGGCTTCGAGTACTCCCAGTTGCTGATAGGTGCATTTCCGGAATTCGGCTCCGCGAGCTCCGGTTCCTCTCCCATCCACACTTACTACTACATAACCTTTTGTGCTCAGAAAGTATTCCCATTCTATTTTCCAACGGTCAAGCACTTCCTGTGAATTTGGTCCGCTGTACTGCACCATCAGTGTGGGATATTTTTCAGCCGGATTAAATCCTACAGGTTTCAGCATCCAGCCATTCAGTTTTATTCCTTCCGAAGTTGTAAATGTAAAAAATTCTTTTACAGGCAGATTAAGTGCTTTGAATTCGGAAGCCAGTGTCGCGTTATCTTCCATTGTCCGGATTTTTATTCCTTTTTTGTCACGCATGATGCTTACTGTCGGGTTATTCGCAGTGGATGCATTATCAACAAAATAAGCAAATGATTTGCTAAATAAAGCATCATGAGTACCTTTACCATCGGTCAGGCGTAGTTTCTTTCCTTTTGCGTCCAGGGAATAAATATCACGTTGCAGGGGTGAACTTTCGGCCGATTGATAGTAGAGAGTTTGGGTTGCTGCATCGTATCCGTACACGTTGGTTACATCCCAGCTGCCTTTCGTTAACTGCCTGGACAAGGTACCGTTTACGTTATAAAGATAGGCATGACGATAACCATCCTTTTCGCTGAGGTATGTAAAATACTTATTGTCAGGGGTAAAGAATACTGCATCAATATTATCATAATCCACATAGGAGTTATCTTCGTCACGCAGAATGAGTTTTGAGAGCAGTGATTTTGGATTGGCAATGAGCATATCGAGGCGGTTCTGATTTCTGTTCAAAACAAAAACGGCGAGTTTTTCCTGGTCGGCAGTCCATTTTATGCGGGGTATATAATAATCTTTTTCGCTGGTATCCAGGTTGATAGTTTTTACTGATTTGTAAAAATCGTCGTAAACACATACACTCACTTTAGAAATATTCTGCCCGGGGTTGGGATATTTGAATGTCTGTACGGAGGGATAAAGCGGCAATTCATCCTGCCTGATGGGACTGTCCAGAAAATGCTGCATGCTGTAAGTGGGTACATCGGTTTCATTGAATTTGATAAAAGCCAGCAATTTGCTGTCGGGGCTGAATACAAAATGGCGGGTTTCTACAAATTCTTCCTCATAAACCCAGTCGGGTGTTCCATTGATGATTTTACCAAATTCACCATCTTTAGTTATCGGGCTTTCGGTGCCAAAATCAATTTTATACAGAAAAAGATTATTTGCACGGGCGAAGGCCACATACCGGCTGTCGGGTGAGAAAAGCGGTGCTTCCTGCGGTCCGTTTTCGGATAATGGCTTCAGCTCATTGCGCTTTACATCAAAAATATAGTAATTTGCCGTAAAAGTGCGACGATAGCGATATTGGGGATTGGAATAAACCAGAATTTTGGCTTCATTGGGGCTAAAAGTGTATCCTTTTATATTGACCAGGGGCGATTTTTTTATTTTGCTTAAATCCAGAATGGTATCTACGGCTTTACCCGATTTGTAATTGTATTTGATGATCATATCGTCATCCTGCATCACGGTATAATGTTCACCGTCGTTCATAGACTGGATAGCTGACAGTGATTTTGGCTTGAATTTTCCGTCGGTGATGTCGGTGAGCAAATCGGCTTGTGTAAACTGAATGCATAGTAAAAGAAGCAGAAGAAAAAAGTTTCGTTTCATTTTTTTTATTTTTATAACCAGGACTATTGGAATTAAGCCTTCCTCAAATCATAATTGGGGTTTTTGAAAAAAAGGCAAAACTAAAGAATCTGAACAGTGAGAAATTAATTTTTTATGTGATTTCATTTGACTAAAAATGAACATGAATTCTCTCAGAACTTATAATTTCACACAAAAATACCTTAAAAATATGGGTATTACCCCTAAAATGAGTATTTTTTTGGTTCCCTTAACAAAAAAAGAAAAATCTTTGAATTATCTTTGCACATTAAATCACACACAAAACAATGAGATCTATTAAACATTTTTTTAATAATTCAGAGTCGAATAACCCCAACGAGACGATAGGTCTCTGTCTGAGTGGAGGTGGAGCTTTGGGTTTTGCTCACATAGGAGTGCTGCAGGCATTGCATGACTACCGGATTTTTCCTCAGATTATCTCCGGAACAAGTATGGGAAGTATTATCGGATCGCTATATGCTGCCGGTTATACGCCTGCTCAGATGATTAAGTTTATTGATGAAGGTAAACTTTATCGGGTTACCAAACTGATGACCTTCCAACCTGCCTTCTGGAAAGCGGGACTTACCAGCCAGGCTGCTATCATGTCGCTCATCAACGATCTGATACCCAACAACAGTTTTGAAAAGCTGGAAAAACCCATGCATATTTGCGTTTCAAATCTTACAACGGGTAAATACGAGATTATAGAACATAGCAATAAACTGGATATGTGGATTGGTGCTTCGTGCAGCATTCCGGGCATATTCAACGGGATGAAAATTAACGATATGACGTATGTTGATGGCGGATTACTCAACAACTTTCCGGCTCAGCCGCTGCGCGAAAAATGTTCGGTAATTATCGGCTCTGATGTTATTCCGCATTCATCGGTAATGAAAAATCAGAAATCGCGCGACACATTGTTGAGCTCACTTCGTGTGGGAATTCACCAGAATTCACTACCCGGACGTGAAATGTGCGACTACCTGATAGAGCCCAAAGCTATTGAAAAATTTCATGAGTTCAGCTTCGAAAATTTTCAGTCTATCTATCATTACGGTTATAAAGCCACTGTTCAATTCATAGCCGATAATCCCGAAATTTTAAGACTTCAGCAGCCCATTCAACCAGATTAGGCTTAAATCAGGGAAGTTTTTTTCAAAAAACACAAAAAGCACAAAGGTTCGCACGATTAATTCATGCGAACCTTTTGTTTATTGAAAAAAAAATAAGACAATCCGTTTTACTTTTTTGATGCTTTATTCAGTTGATATTTGGTGTAAAAATATCCAATCGTAAACGTAGGAATAAAATCGGTGAAAGGAATTAATTCCTCGGCCATATTGGCTATACCTCCGATTACTCCGGTCATTCCGCCAAATGTTTTCATAAAAATAAGACCCGATATGGGCGCCCAGAGCATATCGCCCCACTCGCCCAGCGCAGGCAAAGCATACGTGGCAAGTCCGGCGAGGTCCATCAGAATACAAAATGAGAGTTTAGGTAAGGCAGTTTCTTTTTGCCCCTGCTGCGACTGAGTCCGGTAATCCGGCACAGCATCGTACACAGTTTTAGTTTCTTCCATTCCGGTTAAAGTAAAGGTGTTAATTGTTTAATGTGAAAAAAAAGATTTTGAATTGAACTTTACAACCAATTCATAAATCGTGCCGAATTTTGTTAATATCACATCCGGGCGTCATTTCCGCTATAAAATATTTTTACTTTTCTATCGAATAAACCGCATATCCCCAGGGTTTGAGCTGCAAGAGGTCTTCACCTTTTATTTCAACCTGCTTTCCGGAGAATAAATCGGTATATGATCCGGTCTCGTGTTTGGTTTTTAATGTTACAGCCACCGGTTTGTCGCTGAAATTAAATGCTGCCAATACTTTGTTGCCTTCCTTTTCGCGGTAAAATGAAACGACTTTGTCCTGCTGATCATTATAAACCCGTACCATTGTTCCACCCCATTGTCCGTTCCAGAGTGCCTTATTTAGGTGTTTCAAATCAAATAGTTTGGTGTATATTCCGGCGAAGGGATGATTTTTCCAAACAATGGTGTCTTTTTCGAAGAATTTCAACGGGCGGTCAAGACCAGCTTCCTGACCGCTGTAAACCAACGGCATACCATTCACCACTGTGCTCAGCACCATACAGGTTTCCAGACCTTTTCCGAAATTCGTAAACTGAGTTCCTTCCCAGGAATTTTTGTCGTGATTATCGGTGAATATCATGCGGTAACCATTTTCGGGAAAAGTGCTCACATCGTGTGCCATATATTCAATAAGAGCTCCGGCTCCCTTGCCGCCTGTGGTAGCTTCTTTCATTTTGCCCCAGAGGCTCCATGAATAAACCATATCAAACGCATTTTTGACCATATCTCGGTCTTCCCATTCGGCAAGCATAAACACAGGTTTAATTTCTTCGAGTTCACGGCGGGCATTATCCCAAAAATCCACCGGAATAAAACCGGCTACATCGCAGCGAAAACCATCAATATCGGCTTCCTTTACCCAATATTTGAGTGCTTCGGTCATGTATTTTCGCAGTCCCGGCTGATTGTAGTCAAAGTCAATGATATCGTCCCAGTCATACCAGGGTGTGGGCTGAAAATTGCCGTCGAGTGAGCGAGTGTACCATTCAGGATGTTCGGTGACCAGATTATTGTCCCAGGCCGAATGATTAGCCACCCAGTCCAGAATGACGTGAAAGCCCATATCGTGCGCTTTTTTCACCAGTGATTTAAGATCGTCCATCGTTCCGAATTCGGGATTGACAGCCCGATAATCTTTCACGGAGTAATAACTTCCCAGTGTTCCTTTCCGGTTCTTTTCACCAATAGGATGTACAGGCATCAGCCACAAAATATCCACACCCATCGCTTTTAATCGCGGCAGATGACTTTCAAAAGCACGGAATGTTCCTTCTGGGGTGTACTGACGTATGTTTACTTCATAAATAGTGGCATTTTTACTCCATTCGGGATGTGTGAGCTCCACATAAGGCTTTGGCTGATAAGCATCTTTATTTTCTCTGACGGAAGAATTACAGGACACCAACAGAATGAGTGCCAACCCACTGATAATCATTTTCGTTTTCATAAGTATTCATTTTGATATTATTGAATGCAAATATAACTTTTAAATTCCGGAATTATTCCTTCTTTCAATTTTCATATTTTAAGGTTGGGCAATATCTCATTCAATCTGATTTTAGAAATATATTCTTAACTTTGCAGTTTATAAATGATTGAAATGAACACAGAATACAAAGCACATAGCAACGAAGAGAAAGTGAAGGAGTTTGAACGGCTGCTGAATATCATGACCCGACTGAGAGCGGAATGTCCGTGGGATAAGGAACAAACTTTTGACAGCCTGCGAACCAATACGATTGAGGAAACTTACGAACTGGCTGATGCAATTTTGTCGGGCGACATGCCCGAAATACGCAAAGAGCTGGGTGACTTGCTGTTGCACATCGTATTTTATGCTCAAATGGGTTCCGAAACCAATGATTTTGATATCTATGATGTTTGTAATGGACTGTGTGAAAAATTGATCTACCGTCATCCGCATATTTTCGGCGATGTTGTAGCTCACGACAGTGAAATGGTGGTGCAAAACTGGGAAAAACTCAAGCTAAAGGAAAAAGGAGGCAACCGTACGGTGCTTGCCGGCGTTCCCGATGCATTACCGGCACTCATCAAGGCACACCGGATGCAGGATAAAGCTCGCAGTGTAGGCTTTGACTGGGAACACCGCGATCAGGTTTGGGAAAAAGTTAAGGAAGAAATCGATGAATTTCAGGCTGAAATTAACCGCATGGACAAGGACAAAATGGAAGACGAATTCGGAGATGTGATGTTCAGCCTGGTCAATGCGGCACGGCTTTACGACATCAATCCCGAAAATGCACTGGAACGTACCAATCGTAAGTTTGCGGCTCGTTTCAACTACCTGGAATCACAAACCATAGCCAAGGGAAAAGATCTGAAAAACATGACTTTGGCTGAGATGGACGAAATTTGGGAAGAAGCCAAAAAGAAAAAGGACTATTAGATTATCAGAGCCAGAACTTTAAAACAGAAATAAGGATAAAAGTCCCTACTTGTCACATTATTTCGGGAAACTTACCATAAAAGGAGACTTTAAGATAAGCTTTACCAAAACTTAAACCGTTGCAATGCACACCAGCGAAAATACAATTGAAAATATAACCCTAAAAACACTATCAAATCTTGATGCGACGAATGGGCGGCTTTATCCCGATACTTTTGAACAAAAAATATCGTTCAATACCATCCGACAGTTGCTAAAAGACCGGTGTCTGTGTTCCATTGGCGAAGAAATGGTGGATAAAATGCAGTTTTCATCCAACTACGATGAAGTATTGCAATGGATTAGTCAGACGGACGAAATTCTGCGGTTAATATCCACAAACAATGAAGACTTGCCGGTTGGTGATTTTTTTGATGTCCGCGAGGCACTCTCACGCGTACAGGTAGTGGGTTTATACCTCGACGAAACTGAAATTTTCAACCTTAGACGTTCGCTGGAAGCGGTTCGCAAACTGGTACTTTTTATAGCACGCCGCGAACCGGAACAATTCCCCGAACTGCATCAACTCACAGCCGGCATCCATTCATTTGAAGCCATCACAAAACGCATTGACAGCATTCTGGATAAATTCGGAAAAGTGAAGGACAGCGCTTCTGCTGAACTCAACCGAATTAGAAAGGATATTTTCAGAGTACAAAGCGGCATCTCCAAAACCTTACTCGGTATTCTACGTCAGGCTCAGGCTGACGGATACGTGGAAAAAGACGTTTCACCCACCATGCGCGAAGGCCGGTTGGTAATTCCGGTATCGCCGTCATTCAAACGAAAAGTCAGTGGCATTGTTCACGATGAAAGTGCAACAGGTAAAACCGTGTTTATCGAACCGGCACAGGTAGTGGAAGCCAACAACCGCGTTCGTGAACTGGAAAGCGAGGAAAGACGCGAAGTAATCCGAATTTTGGTGGAATTCACTGACTTTCTGAGACCATATTTTGAGGATATCATTGCTTCGCAATATTTTTTGGGTGTCATTGATTTTCTCCGTGCCAAGTCACTTTTTGCCATCGAAATCAAAGCTATAAAACCACGTGTGGATGATGTATGTCAGCTGGAATGGAACCAGGCCGTTCATCCCTTGCTGTATCTGACATTGAAAAAGCAACATAAACCAGTTGTTCCGCTTGACATTACACTGAATGAAAAGCAACGGATACTTCTTATTTCGGGTCCCAATGCCGGAGGAAAATCTGTTTGCCTGAAAACGGTCGTGCTGCTGCAATACATGCTTCAGTGCGGAATGTTGGTACCCTTTCACGAAAACAGCCGTGCCGGAATTTTTGAGAAATTGTTTATCGATATAGGCGATGAACAGTCCATCGAAAATGATCTTTCGACGTACAGTTCACACCTGCTGAACATGAAGTATTTCATAAAAAACAGCAACGACAAAACACTTATTTTGATAGATGAGTTTGGCTCGGGTACCGAACCGCAAATCGGCGGAGCCATTGCAGAAGCAAGTCTCGAACGATTTAACCTAAATAAATCATTCGGAGTGATTACGACCCATTACACCAATCTGAAACATTTCGCTGAGGATGCCGAAGGGATAGTGAATGGAGCCATGCTCTACGACCGCCAGCATCTACAACCCCTTTTTCAACTTCAAATCGGCAATCCCGGGAGTTCGTTTGCAGTGGAAATAGCCCGGAAAATCGGTTTACCCGAAGACTTGATCGCTGATGCAGCCAAAAAAGTGGGACTGGAACATCTGGATTACGATAAACACCTGCAGGATATTGTGCGCGATAAACGTTACTGGGAACGGAAAAGAATGGAAATTAGGCAAAAAGAAAAACGGTTGGAAGAAACACTTGAAAAATATGAAACAGAACTCGGGCTGACCGAGAAAAAACGAAAGGAAATAACCACCCGGGCCAAAGCAGAGGCAGAAAATTTACTGAAGGAAACCAACGCTAAAATTGAAAATACCATTCGTACAATCATAGAAGCACAGGCCGACAAGGAAAAAACCCGAACTGTTCGTAAAGAACTGGAAGAGTTTAAGATAAAATTAACCGAAAAGAAAATCCCCACAAGCAAGCCAAAAGCAAAATTCGAGGTCAAAAAATCAGTTATTGAACCTAAAATTGAGAATAGAATTACATTCGAACCAGGTTCATTAGTACGGTTGAAAGGACAGACAGCTGTCGGCACCATCCTGGAATTGCATGAAAAACAAGCTGTTGTGGCTTTCGGGCAATTAAAATCAACTGTTAAACTCTCCCAACTTGAAGCCGCCAGCAATCATCAGTCAAAAAAAGAAAAACGAAAATTTGAAAGTCTGGGCACACCTGCAAGCGATGAAGTCCGTCAGCGAAAACTTACCTTCAAATCGGAAATTGATGTACGCGGCATGCGTGGCGACGAAGCCCTGCAGGCTGTCATCTACTTTATCGACGATGCCGTGATGGTAGGTGTGGCAAGTGTACGCATTCTGCATGGCACAGGCACCGGAGCCCTCCGGCAGCTTATCAGACAGTATTTGAACACTGTAAGCGGTGTTATCCGCTTTCGCGACGAGCATGTGCAGTTTGGTGGGGCCGGTATTACGGTGGTTGAATTTGAATAAACGTTGGCGTGATTTTTGTGTTTTAAATTTTGCTTTATCTTAATTGAAAAAATTGTATCTTTGTATCCTTTGACACTTAATTAAATTCATTGAATGAAAAATTGTTTATATAAAACATTAGTTTTTACACTTCTGGCGTTTAACTGGTTGAATGCAAGTGCTGTACCCGCTTCACCCTATCCTGTATCAATCAATCAACCCGATGGAACAACACTGACGGTGTACCTGCGGGGTGATGAATTTCATCATTATCAGACTACCGAAGATGGAGTTGTAATCCTGAAAAATAAAAATGGCGTTTATAATTATGCACGGGTAGATGCAACCGGTAAAATATCGGACACAAGTATCAAGGCCAAAAATGTCAAAGACAGAAATGACAGTGAAAAATTGTTGGTTTCTGAATTTGGAAATTCTACGATGCTGAATAAAGTCAGCAGTCAGATGCGTACAAAAAAAGTCTCAGCCTCCAAAAAAGTTGTTCGTTCATCTGTGTACCCCAATACCGGTTCTCCAAAATCACTGGTAATATTAGTAAATTTTTCCGATGTGCCGTTCGTCACTCCCTCACCTCAATCTGCATTTTCAAAACTGCTCAATGAGCCGGGTTACAGTGCCAACGGAGGTACCGGTTCAGCCCGCGATTATTTCAAAGACAATTCCATGGGGACTTTTTCGCCCGATTTTGTGGTTGTCGGACCTTATACACTGCCCAATACGTTGGATTATTACGGAAAAAATGACACAGACGGATACGATCAGAATGCCATTCAGATGATAGTGGATGCCTGTAAACTTGCCAATGAAAATGGATTGGACTTTACTCAATTCGATACTGACAACGACAATTTGGTGGACAATGTTTTTGTTTATTACTCAGGTTACAACGAAGCAGAAAATGCACCTGACAACACTGTTTGGCCTCACCGATGGGGTATTTATCCAAATTCAGTCTATGGCAATGGAAATTATACAGGCAGCACGGCTTCAGTCACTTTTGATGGCAAGCGGGTGGAAGATTACGCCTGTACTTCGGAACTACAGGGCAAAGCCAATGCAAATATGTGTGGTATTGGCACATTTACCCATGAATTCGGCCATGTACTGGGATTAGCTGACATGTATGCCACTGATGGAGGTACTCATCATACATTAGATTATTGGGATATAATGGATTATGGTCCTTACCTGAACAGCGGCCGAACACCTCCAAGTTATTCTGCCTTTGAACGCTTTTCACTGGGGTATTTAACACCGGTAGAAATAAGAGCACCACAAAATCTTACATTAGATCCATTAAACACCCATAATCAGGCATATCTAATATCCACAGCAGACACCAAATTTAATATGGATCCAACAAATTCAACGGAATACTTTCTGCTTGAAAATCGCCAGAAAACCGGATGGGACAAATTTCTACCAGGGCATGGTATGCTTGTTACACGAGTTAAATACGATCTGAATAAATGGGCCAACAATGAACCCAACAATACCGCTTCGGCTATGGGAGTTGACATCATGGAAGCGGACGGGCTGGCTAACCGAAACACATTATCTGGTGACCCGTTTCCGGGTAGCAGTATGATTGATAAATATACACCAAAATTGATCTCCGGTATTTTAATGACCAATAAACCCCTCACCGATATTAAGGAATCGAACGGAATAATTTCATTCAAATTCATGGGAGGCGGCAATGTTCCTGTTATGAAATCCCAGGGAGTTACCACCGAATTTTCTACCGTACAAGGCACTCCAACCGGGTTTCAAACCCTTACAATTGAAGGTAAAAATCTGGGAACCGCCATTAATATCGCTTTCACACTGGGTACTCATTTTGAAATAAAAAAAGAAACAGATCCGGCATCAGCCTGGGGAAAAAACATCACCCTGTTGCCGATCGATTCAGTCGTATCGCCCACTAATATCCAGATAAGATACAACCCTACAGAGCCTTCGTATCTGAGCACACATTATGACAATCTGCAGTTTACCACTCCTTTTGCTGAAAAGTTGTCTATTCCGCTGTCCGGCAAATCTTCACGCCCTGTCTACGTAGTTCCTCCCGTAGCTGCAAGTGCCGCCGATGTGACTTACAGAAGTTTCGTAGCAAGCTGGAACAGTGTTAACGATGCGACAGGATATTACTTAACCGTTTACAACGTCTCCGACGAAGGGATTACTGACACTATTGTATCACGTAAGTGGATTACAGCTACATCAGACACGTTGTACAATCTTGTTTCAAACCGTAATTATTTCTATAAAGTACAGGCAAGTGATAAAAACACGCTGTACGGATACGAGAATATAACCAACTTTTCAAATATCGTGAAAGTACGAAGTGCATCCTATCCTCTCAAAAAAGAACTGAGGGTGGTTTACAGCAATGGTAGTGTCAGGGTATTTGTTCCATCAAGAACTTCGATAGTAAATGTATTCAATATGATTGGTCAAAAAATAATGAGTTTTACGGCAAATTCGGATATACCTGAAATTTCAAACCTCCGAAAAGGTCAGGTTTATATTATTCAGGCCGATGATTACAGAGCCAAAGTACTGGTGCATTAAACTCACAACAGGATAAAAAAAGGAATGGCTCCGATTATCAGATCAGAGCCATTCTTATTTTAAACTTATACGATTTACTTTTTTAAAAATTGTCGTAATTTTCGGATCAGATTATAACCCAAAATTACACCCTGAACTACTGTCATCGCTTTTCCTTTGCGAAATGGAGCTGTAATGAGCGCAAGCGGAGTAATTGTTGAGGTTGTAGAAGACGAAAATGGTACAAGATCCTGAGCCGTGGTAATTAACCGAACTTTCTGGACTTCAATTTTCTGCTTTGCTTCCTGCTTAAAAGCTGGTATATCTTCAATGGTAATATTTTTATCCGTTATCTGTTTCATTTCCCTCAGTTTCTATTTTTTCTTCTTCATAAAACATACCTACAATAATCCTTAGCAGTGGGTTTATAATCAAGGATTTACGAAAAATAACCATGACAACAAGTAAAATCAGGTAAATACCTGCAATAATGGCAAAACTTGAAACAAAACCAATTTCAGGACCCAATATATAAGCCAGTGAAAATAACAGATAAAAAAGCAAACCCATAGCCAAAACCAATACAACCAGTATAAACAGCAACATGGAAAGGATCTTCGTAATCTTTTCCACGATGTCAATTTTCACATAATCACCCTGAAGCTTCAGATAATCTTTAACTTCAGTAAATAATTGTGTGAAACTGTTTATGTAACCTGATTTAGTTGCCATGTTTTTTATACGGTTGTTTTAGCATCGGCTTCCGATTTAAGTTCATCGACCAGATCTTCCAAATCCGATTTACTTAAATTAATTCCTCTTTTTTTGAGTGCTTCCACCACTTTTGATTTAGTATCTTCGAAACCTTCCACAATTTTTGCTCTGGTTTCTTCTCCTTTTTCGGGAGCCAACAATAATCCGAGTGCAGCACCGACTACGGCTCCACCCAATAAAGCAGCCAAAATGCCACCACCTGTTGTTTTCATAATTATAATTTTTTTAAGATTAAAAATGGATATTAATTCAAAATCAAATTTATAACACTTTTAGCAGCTTAAAGGTTTAGATTTTACAGAATTATTCAGGTTTGTATCCGAAATTTTTCAGAATACTATCCTTATTTCGCCAGTCTTTTTCCACTTTTACAAACAACTCGAGAAATACTTTCTTTTCAAAAAAAGCTTCAATATCTTTTCGTGATTCTGTTCCTACTTTCTTGAGCGATTTTCCACCATGACCAATCAGAATGCCTTTTTGCGAATCTCTTTCAGCATATATCACCGCACTTATCCGGATAATTTTTTCCTCTTCCTGAAATTGCTCCACTTCAACTTCCACCGAATAGGGAATTTCCTTGTCGTAGTTGAGCAGTATTTTCTCACGGATAATTTCAGTGACAAAAAACTTAGCCGGCTTATCGGTCAGTTGATCTTTGTCAAAAAAAGGCTCACCTTCGGGGAGCAACTCCTGTATCCGCTTTAACAACGGCTCAATATTAAACTTTTCAGTAGCCGAAATGGGAAAAATTTCAGCTTGTGGCAGTACTGTTTTCCATTTTTCTACCAGGGCGACCAATTTTTCCTCATTGATTAGGTCTATTTTGTTAATAATCAGGATGACAGAAGCCGGATTTTGTTTTACTTTCTCTACAAAATCGGTGTTTTTATCTGAATTATCGTATACATCTGTAACGTAAAGCAGCACGTCGGCATCGCTCAATGCCGAACGCGAAAAATTGAGCATCGACTCCTGTAACCGGTAATTAGGCTTCAATACACCCGGAGTATCAGAATACACAATTTGAAAATCGTCTCCGTTTACAATTCCAAGGATACGATGACGGGTTGTCTGAGCTTTTGACGTGATGATAGACAAGCGCTCTCCTACTAAGGCATTCATTAAGGTGGACTTTCCCACATTGGGATTACCAACGATATTTACAAATCCGGACTTATGCATATTATTCTTTTTTACAAAGATAACATTTTTCAAAATAACGAACGCAATAATCACCCATTCTGGTAAAATAAAGGAGGTTCTATCAAATTATTTACCGGTTTTGATACAATTTTGCTATTTTTGTCGTTGTTAAGCAATATAAATACATCCGGCATGAACAAGGTTTACCAAACTAATCAGATACTTAAATTTTCATTCATTGTGGGAGCTATGCTGATTGTGCTGGCATCAACCATTTTCACCAACCGGCTGGCCGGTAAACTTTCGGTAGAGGAACAAAAGAAAATTGAAATCTGGGCCGAAGCTACCCGCCAACTTATACTCGCCGACGAAACCACAGACATGAATTTCATTCTCAAAATCATTGAAGGGAATACCACTATTCCAGTAATTATTACGGATGAGAATGATAGTATGATTGATTATAGAAATATTAAAGCTCCAGTCAAAAATAGCGAAGATTTTTTTAGGACTAAAATAATTCAATTAAAAAACAAAAAGCCAAAGCTGGAAATTGCATTGAAAGAGACAAACACAAAACAGTATATTTATTACGATGATTCGATGCTTCTCAAACAGCTGTACATTTTCCCTTATGTTCAGTTTGGCATTATTTTCTCATTCTTTATCATTGTAATACTTGCCTTTGCAAGCACCAAACGTGCCGAACAGAATAAAGTCTGGGTCGGTCTGTCCAAAGAAACTGCCCATCAACTGGGAACTCCCATTTCTTCGCTCCTGGCATGGATCGAGTTACTCAAGCTACGTTACCAGAATGATACACTGATAAATGACATGGAGAAAGACGTTAATCGATTGAGAGTTATTGCAGACCGTTTTTCAAAAATCGGTTCAAAACCGGATTTGAAAAAATCAGATTTGAGAGAAACGCTTACCAATGCTGTCAACTACATGAATAATCGAAGCTCCAATAAAATAGAAATATCACTCCATTTTGCATCCGAATTGCCCGTTACTGTTCCGTTGAATGTTCCCCTGTTTGAATGGGTCATTGAAAATCTTTGCAAAAATGCCATTGACGCCCTCAACGGTGCCGGGAAAATTAACCTGAATGTGAAAAACTCTGACAACGAAGTGATCATCGATGTATCCGATACCGGCAAAGGTTTAGAGCGCAACCTGTATCAGGCAATATTTTCACCGGGTTTCACAACCAAAGAAAGAGGTTGGGGACTTGGTTTATCACTTGCAAAAAGAATAATTGAAGAATATCACAAGGGGAAAATATTTGTCAAACACTCTGAGGTTAATGTAGGTACAACCTTTAGAATAATTTTACCTACCAATTAATATATTCCTTCGTTAATTTGATATATCTTTGCAGAAATTTTCAGTAAAACGTTTATTTATAGCACGAAATTTTGTACCTTTGCAAGGTTTTTTATAGTACACATTATGTCGAAATTTGAACAATACAACATTCCACTCAAGGGATTGAAAACCGAATCACAGGTTTTTGAATTCGATTTGGATGATAATTACTTCAAAAAAATCGATAGTCCTGAAGTTCAGCATGGCAAAATTAAAGCCACAGTGACTGTTCGCGCTAAGCAGGGTTTGTTTGATTTAAATTTTGTATTGAACGGAGTAATTCAGATACCATGCGACAGATGCCTGGATGAAATGAATCAACCCATACAGTACAAAGAAAAAATTCAAGTCAAATTTGGTGATAAATTTTCAGAGGAAGATGATATTGTCATCGTACCAGAAACCGATGGTGGCATCAATGTAGCCTGGTTCCTATACGAGTTTATTGTACTAAATATCCCTATCAAGCACGTTCATGCGCCCGGCGAATGCAATAAAAACATGGTAGGCCGGCTGAAAAAACACATTACCAGACAAAGAATTGATGACGATGATCCTGATGATCTTGAATTTAACGAAGAAGATGAAATTCCAACTGACGAATCTATTTCTGACCCGAGATGGGACGGATTACAAAACATATTTGAAAACAATTAAATAATAACTAAAATGGCACATCCTAAACGAAAACAATCCAAACAAAGAACCGCAAAAAGAAGAACCCACGATAAAGCTAAACTGCCTACACTGGCAACATGTTCTAACTGCGGTGCAACTCATATTTACCATACCGTTTGCCCCGAATGTGGTTACTACAGAGGTAAATTAGCAATTGAAAAAATTGCTGCGGAATAAATAAAATTTTATGCAATTTTCTGATTGAAGACAGGAAATTACTTTCTCACCAAAATATTAAAGAGCCTTCTGTACTCCATGTTCAGAAGGCTCTTTGGGTTGTATACACCTGATATCACCTTCTATCCATTTCAAAAATTCCAACCGATCGTATTTTATCAATAAGTGATGCGCAACCAAATGCTGTAATTGCTCTTTCAATTTAAACGGCGACTATCGGCTTTTATCCTAATTTATCGGGGCTCCTACTACTAACACAGTACCCTGTCTGCCGGCAGGCAGAGATCGACGTGATTGGGCTTATTCCGATCTATCGGAACCGGAATGGAAAAAACCGGTTCGGATTATCCTCCCGGTTCTGAAACTCCATCCTTGTACAAACAAAAAAAAGTCCCTTACAATTTCTTGTAAAGGACTTTTCGGAAAAACGGCGGCTATCTACTCTCCCACTATTAACGCATTACCTTGTCTGCCGGCAGGCAGACAGCGTCGTGATTGGGCTTATCCCGATCTATCGGAACCGGAATGGAAAAAACCGGTTCGGATTATCCTCCCGGTTCT
>CALMZF010000008.1 GCA_937870645.1 uncultured Paludibacter sp.
ATCAACCGCCTGCTCAATGACAGCATCACCTCATACAAAATTGATACTGCCCTCATCAAATTCAATAATACTCTCGATCAGTTCAACAAAACTGCACGGGCTATTCAGGACAGTTGGTTGATCCGCTTATTTCCAAAGAAGAAAACAAATGAAAAATCCAAAAAAGACACCGCAAAAATGGAATAAGATAAGCCTGCTATCGAAAAATCGTTACAAATAAAAAAATCCGAAGTATCAACTGACACTTCGGATTTTTTATATTCTACTCTGTTCTGAAACTTTACCTCAAATCTCCTTACATTTCTTCTCCAGCCATTTCTTTTCGCTCTTAGAGAGATAAGGCGAAAGTTTTTTAAGTACATTTTTATGATAATCGTTCAGCCACTTTTCTTCCTGTTTGTTAAGCAAACTCTTGTCAATCAACCGGGTATCAATAAAGCAAAGTGTCAGCGTTTCGAACCGCAGAAATTGTCCGAATTCGGTTTTTTCTGCCGGAACAGTCAGCACCAGATTTTCAGTTCGGATACCATATTCATCGGTGCGATACATGCCGGGTTCATTCGAAGTGATCATTCCTGTCTGCAAGGTGGCCGGGTTCTCATCCATTCGGATACTTTGAGGACCTTCGTGTACATTGAGGAAATGACCTACTCCATGACCGGTTCCGTGTCCGTAATTCAGTCCAAGATCCCACATGGCTTTACGTGCCAGAATATCCAGCTGCGAGCCGCGGGTTTTCTCCGGAAATTTTGCCATAGCCAGATCAATATGCCCTTTGAGTACGAGTGTATAATCTTTCTTTTGCTTTGCGGTGGGTTTTCCAAGGGTAATGGTTCGGGTAATATCGGTAGTACCTTCCAGGTATTGTCCGCCGGAGTCCAGCAGAAGAATTCCTTCGGGCATCAGTGTCGAGGCTGTTTCGGGACTTGCCGAGTAATGAACAATTGCACCATGACCGGCATAACCGGCAATGGTATTGAAACTTTCACCAATAAAGTTTTTTTGTTCTGTCCGGAAACCGAACAGTTTTTCGGCTATGGATACTTCTGTCAAATGCCCGTGTTTTACGTTTTCTTCGAGCCAGATAAAGAATTTGGTCAATGCCACACCATCCTTAATCATGGCTTTCCGCACACCGGCTATCTCCACATCATTTTTCAGACTTTTCAGCTTGAATACCGGCGACATCCCTACTCTCTTTTCACATTCAGCGGGTATTGCTTCAAACAACGACTGATTGAGTTTGTTTCCATCATACATCACAGCTTTCTTCGTTGGAATTTCTCTCAGCTGAGTGTAAATATCCTGATAATTGGCTACGATTACCCCGTTATCATTCAGATAGCTGAATGATGCATCGGTACATTTAGCCGGATCAACGAATAGCATCGCTTTTTCCTCATCAACCAGCGCGTAGGCTATCACCACGGGATTGAAAGCCACATCATTGCCACGGATATTGAATAGCCAGGCAATATCATCCAAAGCCGACATAACGAATACATTGGCATGCGCCTTCCGGAGTTCTTCGCGCAACAGAATGAGTTTATCTGTCACCGACTTGCCCGAATATTTCACATCGAATACAAAAAAAGGATTATGCGGCAAAGCCGGACGATCGGTCCAGACTTCTTTCAGTAAATCATGAGAAACAAGTTCAATACCACTCATTTTCAACTCGGCTTTCATGCTTGCATAAGCATTCACCGAAAACATCTGCGCATTGACTGCCACTTTATCTCCGCTCTTCAGTTCGGTGGACAACCAGGGAATAATTTCGGGCGTTTCGGGCAATCCCTGCTTCATCAGGTCAATGGTGCTATCCTTCAACTGATCAGCGCCCTGTAGAAAATAACGCGAATCGGTCCACAATCCGGCTTTATCCAGTGTAACAGCTGCTGTACCGGCAGATCCGGTAAATCCGGTTATCCATACACGCTCTTTCCAGTAATCGGCAATATACTCACCTGCATGTGGGTCTGTTCCGGGTACGATGCAAGCCGCAACACCCGCATTTTTCATTGCCTGACGCAATGCTTCGAGACGTTCTTTTATTTGTGTCATAAATGATATGTTTTTAATTTGTTTTTTTGAAGACCTGATTGGGGGTTTTCTTTTTGCTCAGACAGCCGTCTGTCTCTTTGCTTATTTTCACAAAGATATAAAATAAAATTCCGCGTATGTTTTTTTATTAAAATTGATTAACATACTTGTCCTCTATATAGTGTTATCTTTGGGATTGGATTTCAATCAGGTTCAAAACATTTCCTGCTGCGGATTGTTTTGAAGTCAATAAATCAATAAAATAAATACAATGAGCAAAATATTCGAACCACTGTTTCTTAAATCCGTTACTATCAAAAACCGTATCGGGATGTCACCCATGTGCCAATACTCCGCTGCCGATGGATTTGCAAATAACTGGCATTTAGTTCATTACGGAACCAGAGCCGTAGGCGGCACAGGACTTATCATTCAGGAAGCTACGGCCGTTGCACCCGAAGGAAGAATTACTCCCTACGACCTTGGTATTTGGAAAGATGAACATATTGAAAAATTAAAAGAAATAACGGCATTCATCAGTTCCCGGGGTGCGGTTCCGGCAATCCAACTGGCTCATGCAGGTAGGAAAGCTTCATGCGATTATCCGACTAAAGGTGGCAAGCAACTTTCAGTAGAAAATGGTGGCTGGCAAACGGTAGCACCCTCTGCCCTGCCTTTTTTCACCGACGACAATCCTCCCCACGTGCTTACGGAAAATGAAATCCGACATATTGTCAGTCAGTTCAAAGACGCAGCTGTCCGGGCATTTCAATCTGGATTTAAGGTAATCGAAATTCATGCTGCACATGGTTATTTAATTCATCAATTCCTGTCACCGCTCAGCAATCAGCGAACCGACCATTACGGTGGCAGTTTCGAGAACCGCATCCGTTTGATTTTACAGATTGTTGATGCCGTTCAATCGGTTTGGCCTTACAATCTCCCATTATTTGTTCGTTTATCGGCCACCGACTGGGCAAAGGGCGGATGGAATTTGGAAGAAACCATCAAACTGTCAGCGATTCTAAAAAATAAAGAAGTGGATCTCATCGACTGCTCATCGGGCGGCAATATAGCCACTGCTATAATTCCACTGAAACCAATGTATCAGGTTCCTTTTGCTGACGCTATCCGAAAAACCGGAATTCATACAGCTGCTGTTGGTTTGATAACCACTCCTCAGGATATCAATGCAATTCTTGAAAATAATCAAGCCGATATGGTGCTTCTCGGCAGGGAATTGCTCCGAAATCCCTATTTCGCAACGCAAGCCGGGGCCGATTTTCCAGAGCAATATTTAAGAGCGAAGTAAACAATAGATAAAAGTTTGTCCTTTTGTTCTTAGGTTTTTGCAGAGATACATTTCATAGATTTTACACAAATAATCCGTATCTTTGCAAGTTATTAAAATTGGGATATTTTGGATACTAATAAAAACATACACTTGCCCGAAACAATTGATAATGTGAACGTTATCGGAGCAAGAGTTCACAATCTGAAGAACATTGACGTCACCATTCCCCGCGATGCCATGACGGTAATTACCGGATTGAGCGGCAGTGGAAAATCATCACTGGCGTTCGATACAATTTTTGCGGAAGGTCAGCGCCGCTATATCGAAACTTTTTCGGCTTATGCCCGCAGTTTTCTGGGCAATATGGAACGTCCTGATGTGGATAAAATTACCGGATTGAGTCCCGTTATCTCCATCGAACAAAAGACCACCAATAAAAATCCACGTTCAACCGTAGGTACCACCACCGAAATTTACGACTTTCTCCGGTTGCTTTTTGCCCGCGCTGGTATTGCATATTCATACATCACGGGTGAACCAATGATCAAATACACCGATGATCAAATCATTGATCTTATTCTAAAGAATTATGAAGGTAAGAAAACCCTCTTGCTTGCACCGGTGGTACGCGGACGAAAAGGACACTACCGCGAACTATTCGAACAAATCCGCAAAAAAGGCTACCTGCATGTAAGGGTGGATGGTGAACTGCGCGAAATTACCCACAACATGAAAGTGGACCGGTACAAAATTCACGACATCGAAATTGTAATCGACCGACTTCTCGCAACCGATAAAGATCGCAAACGTCTGAAAGACTCCATGCAGAAAGCTATGCAGCATGGCAATGGCATCATTATGCTTCTCGAAAAAGATAAAGACGAAGTTCGTTATTTCAGTCGTAAACTGATGTGCCCAACTACAGGCATTTCGTACGATGATCCGGCACCTCACAATTTCTCGTTCAATTCGCCCCACGGTTATTGCCCCAGGTGTAAAGGACTTGGTTTTATCAATGAAATTGATATGGCTAAAATCATTCCCGACACATCGGTCAGTATATTCAACGGTGGTATCGCCCCGCTGGGAAAACATAAAAACAGCACCATTTTCTGGCAGATTGAAGCTATACTGGCCAAATATGAATGCACGCTGAAAACACCGCTTGCTGATGTACCCGATGATGCCATTGATGAAATAATGAATGGCACCGACGAGCAACTTCACATTAAGAATGAATCACTGGGCAACTCAAACTATTTTCTGAGTTACGACGGCATCATCAAATATATTGAAATGCAACAGGAAAATTCAGCATCGGCTACCGAACAGAAATGGGCAAATCAGTATTCTAAAACCATTAAATGTACCGAATGTGACGGACAAAGGCTCCGTAAAGAATCGTTGTATTTCCGTATTCACGACAAAAATATTGCTGCGCTGGCCGAAATGGACATTTCGGAACTGTCAGAATGGCTGAAAAACGTAGACTTTTTTCTGACCGAAAAACAGCGCATCATAGCCACCGAAATTCTCAAAGAGCTACAGTCAAGACTGCAATTCATGCTCGATGTAGGGCTCAATTACCTGGCGCTCAACCGAAGTTCACAATCACTTTCCGGCGGCGAAAGTCAACGCATCCGCCTGGCTACCCAAATCGGGTCCCAATTGGTCAATGTGCTTTATATTCTCGACGAACCCAGTATCGGACTACATCAGCGCGACAACCTGCGGCTTATTCATTCGCTGAAGCAACTTCGGGATACCGGAAATTCGGTCATTGTGGTTGAACATGATAAGGATATGATGCTGGCTGCCGATTATGTACTGGATTTGGGGCCGCGGGCAGGCCGACTTGGCGGCGAACTGGTTTTTGCAGGTACTCCGACAGAAATGCTTCAGTCCGAAACCCTGACCGCCGATTACCTCACAGGTAAAAAACAAATTGAAATTCCGGAGAAAACCCGCGAAGGTAACGGAAAATTCCTGACACTTAAAGGCGCTAAAGGCAATAATCTGAAGAATATTGATGTTACTTTTCCGCTGGGAAAAATGATTTGCGTGACCGGTGTATCGGGCAGTGGAAAATCCACACTCATCAATGACACGTTGCAACCCATTCTGAGCCAGCACTTTTACCGGTCACTACAGGATCCTCTTCCTTACGACAGCATTGATGGGGTGGATAATATCGATAAAATTGTACAGGTGGATCAGTCGCCCATTGGACGCACGCCACGATCCAATCCGGCGACCTACACGGGTGTATTCAGCGATATTCGCAATCTTTTTGCCACCTTGCCGGAAGCTAAAATTCGTGGTTATAAACCCGGACGATTTTCATTCAACACTGCCGGTGGTCGATGCGAAACATGTGGAGGAAACGGTTATAAAACGATTGAAATGAACTTTTTGCCCGATGTGTATGTTCCCTGCGAAAGCTGCAACGGCAAACGCTACAACCGCGAAACCATGGAAGTGCGTTTCAAGGGAAAATCGATAGCTGATGTCCTGAACATGACCATTAACCAGGCGGTGGAATTTTTCGAAAATCAAACTTATATTCTCAATAAAATAAAAACACTTCAGGATGTAGGCTTGGGATATATCAAACTGGGACAAAGCAGCACAACCCTCTCCGGTGGCGAAAGTCAGCGTGTGAAACTGGCTACCGAACTATCGAAACGCGATACGGGGAAAACACTCTACGTGCTGGACGAACCCACTACCGGACTGCATTTTGAAGATATCCGGGTACTTCTGGGTGTTCTCAATCGGTTGGTTAACCGTGGAAATACGGTTATAATTATCGAACACAATATGGACGTAATTAAAAGCGCCGACTACATCATCGACATTGGTCCCGAAGGGGGCAATGGGGGCGGCAGAGTAATTTGCACCGGTAGTCCACAGGAGGTAGCCGCTAACACCGAAAGTGAAACAGGAAAATTTCTCGCACAGGAATTACATCTGCATTCCTGATTTTGAATTAGTACCCTAAATGCTTATCTTTGGAATAAATGTGCATTTTAAAGGATTTAATTTTTAACTTTGCAACTAAGACATAATTCTTTTTTTCCAATTAATACAAGTAAAAAAAATATGAACCAAAAACTAAAATTATTTCTATACGGACTGGTTGTTTTTTTCGTTTACGCTGTACTCACCTGGGTGCTGAAACTCATCGCCCACAAAATGCCTGAAGGTGAAGCATTTCTGGGTGTATATACCAGCACTGATCTTTGGCTGGGTCTGGTTATTGCAATCATACTCACCTATTCCCACTACATGAAGATGAAAATCAAATAAAGAAATGTCGGAAGATCAATTATCTGAAATAACAGAATATATCATTCGCTTTCTGCTCGGCAGCAAGGCCAATGAAACATTCAGCAATCTGATTGGCTATACTTCCGATAAAACACTTTTCAGTAAATACAAAATAGTTATCCTCCCTTCCGGTTTTTTTGATCAGGGATTTTATGGCACTGCACAATCACTTCCACAGTTCCCGCTGCCTTTGTGGGATGATATGCCACTGCTTTATGGTCAGCCTGAAATTGCGAAAAACGGTGATACCATCATTTTACATGCCGATATTATTGCCAGCACTTTTTTTCTGATAAGCCGCTACGAAGAAACAATCCGGCGGAATGAAAGAGACGAACATGGTCGTTTTCCCGGCAGCAAATCATTACCTTTCAGGGCGGGATTTTTACATCGCCCGGTAGTGGATGAATACGGCAAGCAACTGCGAAAACTGCTGAGAGAAACCGGCGCAGTGATAAACGAACCGGAAGAGAAATTCAATAAAATATATCTCACACATGATGTGGATCAGCTGGCTCACTATCGTAATATCCGAGGGATAGGCGGTGCTGTTAGTCGTTTTTTCAAAAACCCGGAACAAACTTTCAAGGCACTGCAATCCTATTTTTTGGGACTTAAGTATGATCCCTGGTTTACATTTCCGTTTCTGATTGATGAAAACAGAAAACTTAGAAATGAACTCGTTGAAACAATATTTTTTATCAAAACCGGCGGTGGAAATTTACAAACCGATAAACCACTCCATGATATTTTCGATAAAAATTTTCAGATATTGTTTCGTTTAGGAATAGAAAATGGAGTAAAATTCGGACTTCACCCATCCTATCAGGCCGGGATTGAGCCCCGATTAATCACGGATGAAAAAAATCTGTTGGATAAAAGACTAAATCAGCAGACAAGCTACTCCAGAAATCATTTTTTGGCAAGCCGCGAGCCCGAAGATATGCAGGCATTGATTGACAATGGTTTTACAGATGATTACACAATGTCGTATGCCGATCAGGCAGGTTTCAGACTGGGAACCAGCCGGGCTGTGAAATGGATAAATCCGACAATCCTGCAACTGACAAACCTAACATTACATCCACTCACACTCATGGACAGTACGCTGAGTGACAAACGATACATGAACCTCACTGTGGATGAAGCATTTTCCTTTTCAAAAAAAATGATTGATCAGGTGAAAAAAAACAATGGTGATTTGACTTTGCTCTGGCACAATACCTCGGTGGAAAAACATAACGGGCTTTATCACCGAGATTTGTACCAGTGGATGATTAACTACCTGAAAATGCAGGCCTGATGGTTTGTGAAAAAGCATAAATACACGAAACGATGAAAATTTTGATAATTGGAGAACCTTTTTTGCCACCTGCGTATTTGCCGCGGGTTCGGTATTTTTGTTCCTATTTTATCGAAAAAGGATGGAAGGTTGATTTGGTTACAGAGAATTCTGAACATTTGCATTACGCTCCCGAGAATGTTACACTGTTACCGATAAATTACTATAAATACAAGCAGGGAATTATTGCCAAATCTGAATGGGCATTTAAATTCTTACTGGATTTGTGCCTGGATTATAAGGGACGCTATTTTTATAAAAAATCGAAGGAATTACTGAGCCAAAATCATTACGACCTGGTTTTTTGCAGTTCCAGTTTTACTTTTCCGTTAACTGTGGCCGCGAGAGTTGCCGAAAAACTCAACAGACCCTTGTTTGTAGATTTGAGGGATATTGCAGAACAATCGCCCGACGACAACCATTATATTGCCCATCGGCCACCGCCATTGTTGGGAAAACTGATTACCGGTATTTATAAAAAAGTAAGTCTTAACAGACGAAACAGGGTATTGCGGTTAGCCAGCGGAGTTACGACCGTTTCACCCTGGCATGTTCAAACATTATCAACGTACAATCCGGATACACACCTGATTTACAACGGATTTGACGAGAATATGTTTGTTCCTGGCAAGGTTGCAACCGAACGGTTTACCATCTCCTACTTTGGACGGATTTACAACGAACAAATACGTAATCCGCGATTGCTTTTTTCGGCTTTGAGTGAATTAAACAAAAAAGGAATGGTCACACCCGAAAATACGGTGGTTAAGTGGTTTGTGGATGAGCAGTCGCGCAACGTAATACTCAATATAGCAAACAGCTATAATTTGTCCGGTTTCATGGAATTTCATAACTTTATAACTCCGAATGCGTTATCCGATGAAATGAACAAAAGTTCGGTGCTGCTGGTTTTGTGTAACGCGAAGGACACAAAAAACTATTTTGGAATAATGACCACCAAATTCTTTGAAGCATTGGGTACTAATCGTCCGGTAGTATGCATTCCTGATAATAACGACAATCTATCTCATTTAATAAAAGAGACAAAGTGTGGTCTTGTCAGCTCTGATGAATTGGAAGTAGAAAAATTTTTGATTGAAAAACTGGAGGAATGGCAGCAAAAAAAACGTACCAACGGCATGTTGGACGAAACGATACGAATGAATTTTTCCAGAAAAAAAGGAGCAGAAACACTTGAAAAACTTTTTATAACAGCCATAAAACAACAATAATGAATATAAAAAAACTGGTACCACGCCCTTTGATCATGATGCGGAGAGAGATGCTTCCAACGTGGCGAAAAATTACAAAGAAAAATATGCAGCAAAAAAAGATGATCCCCATTCTGCACCTACATCTTGCTGATCATTGTAATCTCGACTGCCGCGGTTGCGACAATTTTTCGCCCCTGGCTCCCGAAGTTTTTGCCGATGTGGACGTTTTCGAAAAAGATTGTGCCAAAATGGCAGACCTTTCACAGGGACGAATTGAAGAAATACAACTTTTGGGAGGTGAACCGCTGCTTCATCCTCAAATTAATTCATTTATGGAAATTGTTCGCCGCTACTTTCCAACCAACAAAATCAGCATAGTGACTAATGGCATTTTGTTGCAGACCAAAAAGGATGTATTTTGGGAAGCATGCCGGAGATATAAGATTGAGATTATCGTTACAAAATATCCCATTCAGCTTGATTTTGAGAAAATTAAGCAAAAAGCCCTGGCACAAAACGTACCTTTCTCCTTCTATGGAAATACCGAAACAGTGGAAAAAACCATGGAATGTCTTCCATTGGATTTGGAAGGCAAACAAGATCCAAAAGACAGCTTCCTGCGATGTGCCCGTGCCAATAGATGCGTGTCGCTGGATAATGGCAAAATTTACACTTGTTCGCTTATTCCGTATGTAAAATACTTTAATGACCATTTTCAACAAAATCTGACTGTTACCACGGCCGATTATCTCGAGCTGCATCAAGCTACGAGTTACGATGAAATTTTGAATTTTGTGTGTAAACCAATGCCGTTCTGTCGCTATTGCAACATAAAAGGAACAATCTGGGATATTGGTTACGGCATTTCGAATAAAGACATTAGCGAATGGACAGGTAAATAACCTTGAATTTTCATGTGTTTATAAATTATATATCTGCCCCCTAACCCCCTAAAGGGGGAATATTGAGCGTCTATCATTTGTTGTGAGTTTTTTAATTAAACCGTGTGTGTCAAAAATATTTTACTTGGACATGTGTGTTTCATCTTATGATTTCTATTTTTTTTCAATTTCTGACTTCTAATTTCTAATTTCTAATTTTTTCTAAAAGTGTTATCCATCCTTATTCCCACATATAATTACGACGTGACCCGGTTGGTAACTGAGCTTCACCGTCAGGCACTGAACACGTATGTGGATTTTGAGATTTTGGTGATGGAAGATGGTTCTACTCAATTTCTGGAGGAAAATAAGGCGATATCCAATCTTCAATTTTGTCATTACACCGCTTTATCACACAATATCGGTCGCTCAGCCATTCGCAATCGCCTGGCCGACGAAGCCCGATACGGGCATCTGCTTTTTATCGATTGCGATGCTGAAGTTCATACCTCACATTTTGTAGAAAAATACCTGGCTTTTTGTCGTGAAGAAGTGGTAGTAATTGGCGGGACGGCTTATGAACCTGAAAATAATGACCCTGACTTCAGTTTACGGCTGAAATACGGACGCATGCGGGAAGCCAAATCGGCTCAAAATCGAGAACAAGCCGGAAAATATTCACATTTTTCTTCCTTCAACTTTCTTATTTCCAAATCAATTTTCAACCAAATCCGGTTCGATGAAAGCATCCGGGGTTACGGGCACGAGGACACTCTTTTCGGACATCAGATTGCCGAACTCCACTGCGAAGTTCACCACATAGACAACGATCTGATACATAAAGGGCTGGATGACAATATTTTATTTATCCATAAGACAGAAGAAAGTACCAAAAATCTTTATTTGTTGCATAAAAGCAACAAATATCCCTTCCTCGCAAATCAGTCAAAACTCCTGCGTACGTTTATCAATCTCGATCGGAAAAATCTCTCACCCTTTCTGGCCAAACTCTTTAGCGTACTCCAAACATGTATGCAGAAACAATTGTGTAGCCGTCGGCCTTCACTGAAGATTTACGATCTGTATAAACTTCTCTATCTTGCCAAAATTTCACTTTCCGACTGACAACTTGTCAGTCTATTTTAGTTTTTTTTAATGGCATACTGCATTTTCTGCCAAAATTTCTTCTTTTGGCTTCTTGGCACAGATTTCGCAAGGTTTTTTACAGCCGATAAATAGAAATATCAACATATAATTATACAATTAAAATATTACAACTATGAACATTAAACCATTAGCAGACCGGGTGCTCATCAAACCAGCACCTGCCGAAGAAAAAACAGTAAGTGGAATCATTATCCCCGATTCAGCCAAAGAAAAACCCCTGAAAGGTGAAGTTTTAGCCGTTGGCAATGGCACAAAAGACGAAGAAATGGTAGTTGCCGTTGGCAATCAGGTTCTTTATGGAAAATATGCCGGAACCGAACTCGAATGGGAAGGTGAAAAATACCTCATCATGCGTCAGTCTGATATTCTGGCAATAATTTAAACAATTGCCCCCTACCCCCTTAAGGGGGAACTTATGAGCAAATATTTAAACAAAAAACAATAACAATTAATTTATAAAATCCGTACCTCCCGCGGTTCTCCCCCTTCAGGGGGTCGGGGGGCTTATCTATGGCAAAAGAAATTTTATTTAATATTGATGCCCGCGACCAACTCAAAAAAGGAGTTGACGAGTTGGCAAATGCAGTGAAAGTAACACTTGGACCAAAGGGTCGTAATGTTATTTTGGAAAAAAAATTCGGCGCACCTCACATTACAAAAGATGGTGTAACTGTTGCAAAAGAAATTGAACTGGAAGATTCATTTCAGAATTTAGGAGCACAATTAGTGAAAGAAGTGGCTTCGAAAACCGGTGACGATGCAGGTGACGGTACTACAACTGCCACTGTACTGGCACAGTCTATTGTAAGTGTGGGTACAAAAAATGTGACTGCCGGAGCTAATCCAATGGATCTGAAACGCGGTATCGACAAAGCAGTAGAGGCTGTGGTTGAAAACATCAAATCTCAGTCAAGAACAGTTGGTGACAACTACGATAAAATTGAACAGGTGGCCACCGTATCAGCCAATAACGATGCCCGTATCGGTAAACTGATTGCCGATGCCATGCGTAAGGTATCCAAAGACGGTGTAATTACTATCGAAGAGGCCAAAGGTACACAGACAACCATCGAAATTGTAGAAGGTATGCAGTTCGACCGTGGCTATATTTCGCCCTATTTTGTAACAAACACCGAAAAAATGTCTGTGGAAATGGAAAAACCATACATTCTTATCCACGACAAAAAAATCTCCAACCTGAAGGAACTTCTTCCGGTGTTGGAACCGGCTGTTCAATCGGGACGCCCATTATTGATTATTGCCGAGGATGTTGAAAGCGAAGCACTTACCACACTGGTTGTGAACCGTCTGCGTGCTTCTCTTAAAATTTGTGCAGTAAAAGCTCCCGGATTTGGCGACCGCCGAAAAGAAATGCTCGAAGATATTGCCATACTTACAGGTGGTACCGTTATTTCGGAAGAAAAAGGCATTAAACTGGAAAATGCAACACTCGAAATGCTTGGCACGGCCGAAAAAATCACCGTGGATAAAGACAACACAACCATCGTAAACGGTGCTGGCAACAAAGAAGCTATTGCAACCCGTGTAACCCAAATAAAGTCACAAATTGCAGCTACCACTTCGGATTACGATCGTGAAAAACTGCAGGAACGTCTGGCAAAACTGGCCGGTGGTGTGGCAGTACTTTATGTGGGAGCTGCTTCGGAAGTTGAAATGAAAGAAATGAAAGACCGCGTTGATGATGCACTCCATGCAACACGCGCAGCTATCGAAGAAGGTATTGTACCCGGTGGCGGTGTGGCATATATACGTGCCATCGAAGCGCTGAATAACTTGAAAGCCGACAATGATGACGAGCAAACCGGTATTGAAATCATCAAACGTGCTATCGAGGAACCACTTCGCCAGATTGTTGCCAATGCAGGTAAAGAAGGTGCTGTGGTTGTACAGAAAATCCGCGAAGGTAAAGCCGATTTTGGATACAATGCACGCACCGATAAATATGAAAACTTCTTTGAAGCCGGTATCGTTGATCCGGTGAAAGTAGCTCGTATAGCACTCGAAAATGCAGCATCCATTGCAGGTATGTTCCTCACAACCGAATGTGTGGTAGTAGAAAAGAAAGAAGAAAATCCTGCTCCACAAATGCCTATGGGCGGTGGAATGGGCGGTATGATGTAGTAGCCACTCCAAACCTCTACGCAGGGAACTTTAATAAAACTCCTCAAATCAATTCTGATTTGGGGAGTTTCTTTTTGTGAAGAGAACTCTTGAAATTAGTCAATGACTGTTTCAGGTTTGGATGATTGATTTCTATCGAATATTATTAATCACAAGTTTTTAAGATAAAACACATTAAAAATGAATAATATCCCTGCTTTTTTCTTTTCTTTGTAAAAACAAATTCTATTGACGTGAAACGCCCATGTCCAACTAAAAAAAAATGGACACACAACGGTATGATTAAATAACGCATAACAAATGATAGACGCTCAGTATTCCCCCTTTAGGGAGGTAGGGGGCCGATAAACAAATTCTAATCATATGAAAATAGGTATTCTCTCTTCAGGTGGCGATTGTCCGGGTATAAACGCCACCATCCGCGGTGTAGGCAAAACAGCCATCAATAACTATGGCATGGAAGTAATCGGTATCATCAATGGTTTTTCGGGCTTATTGTACAAGGATATTATTCCACTGCCGGAGTCGTCACTGTCCGGTATTCTCACCCTGGGAGGAACAATTCTGGGTACCGCCCGTGAAAAGGAATTTCGTAAAATCCTCAAATCTCCCGACAAGAAAGATCAGGAAATGATTAAAAAAAGTTACAAAGAGCTTGGACTAGACTGTCTGGTTTGTATAGGAGGCAACGGCACTCAGAAAACAACCTGGGCATTGTCCAAACTGGGATTAAACGTCATTGGCATTCCCAAAACCATTGACAATGACGTTTTTGGCACTGATATTACTTTTGGGTTCAGCACAGCGGTTGATATTGCCACCGATGCAATCGACCGGCTTCACTCCACGGCCAGTTCACACCAGCGGGTTATGGTCATCGAACTGATGGGACACCACGCAGGCTGGATTACCCTGCATGCCGGAATGGCAGGTGGTGCCGATGTTATTCTGCTGCCCGAATTGGGTTTTGATATGGATATAGTTTGCGAAGTACTAAACAACCGCAAAAAGAACGGTAAATCCTATTCTATTGTCGCACTGGCCGAAGGTATTGAAGTGGAAGGTGGAACCGGTGGCCATCATCCGGCTACCTATTTTGCACGTGAAATAGAAAAACGCACCGGAATAGAAGCTCGCGAAACTGTACTCGGTTATATTCAGCGTGGAGGTTCACCCTCATCGTACGACCGCAATCTGGGCACCCTGCTCGGAGGCTATGCAGCCAAGCTGATTAACGATAAAAAATTCGGACGGATGGTTTCAGTCAAAGGCGTGAAAATTACAGATGTTTCGCTCGAAGATGTAGCCGGCAAACTTCGTATTGTAGAGCCCAACGACCCAATGGTGCTTCAGGGTAAAAAAATGGGGATTTCATTTGGAATAAAATAAATCAGAAAAGAATATGAAATAAAAAACCGCAATTCCTTTACAGGTTGCGGTTTTTTTATCTAAAAGAAACTGTTTTATAGCAGTTCTTCAAATGGTTGAATGATTAAGCGTTTTTTGCTTTCTTTACAATAGCGCTGAATGCTTCGGGATGGTTCATAGCCAGATCGGCTAATACCTTGCGGTTCATTTCAATACCCGATTTGTGTAATGCACCCATCAATTTGGAATACGACATACCTTCGAGACGTGCAGCAGCATTGATACGTTGAATCCACAATGCGCGGAAACTGCGTTTTTTATTCTTACGGTCACGGTAAGCATACTGAAGACCTTTTTCCCAGGTATTTTTGGCAACTGTCCATACATTGCGGCGTCCGCCGAAATATCCTCTGGTGAGGCTTAAAATTCTTTTTCTTCTTTTACGTGAAGCAACGTGATTTACTGATCTTGGCATAATTTAATGAATTGTGAACGTTAGCGCCGCATTTTCTTGCGATCTTTCAGGCTAAACACTCGATTTTACAATAAAAGAAAATTTGTTTCTAAAGTTAATTTTGACTTATCTCAAACACAGTAATGATCTTACCTCTTTGTTATCTACACTGCTCACCAATCCGGTTTGCGTAAGATTACGTTTTTGTTTTTTGGTCTTTTTAGTCAAAATGTGACTTTTGTAAGCATGTTTTCTCTTGATTTTTCCTGTTCCGGTAAGAGCGAATCTTTTTTTGGCACCGGAGTTAGTTTTCATTTTTGGCATTGTCTCTTATTTATATATTATTGAAATTCAATCATTTTGTTTTTTTGGGAGAAAAAAAGATAATCATCCTTTTACCTTCCAACTGTGGCAACTGATCCACTTTGGCATATTCTTCCAAATCATTGGCAAAACGCAAAAGCAATACTTCACCGTGTTCTTTGAACAGAATAGAACGCCCTTTGAAAAACACGAATGCCTTTACCTTGTAACCTTCTTTGAGAAAATTAATGGCGTGCTTCAACTTGAAGTTGTAATCATGCTCATCGGTCTGAGGTCCGAACCGGATTTCTTTCAGTACAACCTTTGAAGCTTTGGCTTTTTGTTCTTTCTCACGCTTCCGTTGTTGGTACAGAAATTTCTGATAATCAGCAATTTTGCATACCGGAGGCACCGCTGTGGGAGATATTTCTATCAGATCCAGCTCCATTTCATCTGCTTTGCGCAGTGCTTCTTCAATGGTAACGACGCCCTGCTCCACATTGTCTCCAACAAGTCGTACTTCCTTTACACCCTTGATTTTCTCATTGATGCGATTTGGCATTTCCTTTTCTTTGTGACCCTGCCGCGGCTTGATAAATAATTGTTTAGCTATTGCTTGTTTCCTCCCGAAAATTTTAGTGAAACTTATTGTTACTTTTTTGAGCGTGCAAATATAACACATTTTTTTAAATAATGAAAATAAAGCACCTATGAATTTAGCAAAACGAACCCGGATTGTTTTTCAGTTTTGCTTATACCCGATTAGCAAAACAAATGAAGCCATTTTTCGTTATATTAAAGATGATACACATAACAATCTGTTAGTTAGCCGTATAATTTTCAATTCAAAAAAGGCACAATATTTGCAATGGGATTCAGCTCTGTTTTCAATTTTCCAATAAGCGTTTATTTTATGAAAAGAGTAATACTTTCATTTTCAATACTTTTATATACCTTTTCCACCTCTATTATAGGACAGCAAACCGGTGGAGCATCGTACTACGGCAATAAGCTTCATGGCAAGCGAACGGCTAATGGGAGGACATACCACCGCGATAGCCTCACCTGTGCTCATCGTACCTATCCGTTTGGCACATTGCTCAGGGTACGTAACCTGAAGAATGACAAGGAAGTAATAGTCAAAGTTACTGATCGGGGACCGTTTGTCAGAGGCAGAATCATTGATTTGTCGTACGCTGCGGCCAAACAGATTGGTTTTGTTGCACACGGTACTGCTAAGGTAGAAGTTACCATATATGATTCACTGAAAAGTATAGAGGAAATTTACAGAAAATACAGTCCTGACTTAAAAAGAATGAAGTTTTATCCCGATTCTATGAAATTTCCGGATAATTCCATTATTCCCGGGTTAAACTGTTACAATATCGAAACCGAACAACCCCAACCAACGCATTTTAAGCCCTCAAAATAATTGAAAATAATTGGTAATGAAAATAGCCGTATGAATCTTACGGCTATTTATGTTTAAGTATTTCTAAAAACGATTATTCTTCTTCCACATCATCCAAATCACCCTCTCCCACCTCAAATACTGACAATTGACGATTGAATATTTCATCGAGCGACAACTGGAAAGTCTCTGTATGACCCACACCATCGATTAGCGTTAGATGTTCCAGAATAATTTGCAACAAATGACGGTTATCACGGGCATATATCTTAATGAACATGGAGTATTTACCGGTAGCATAATGACATTCGACTACTTCAGGTATTTTTTTAAGTTCCGCAACGACATAATCGAATTTTTTAATATCAGTGAGTACAATTCCAATATACGCACAAGTCTGATATCCAATCTTGTAGGTGTCAACGATAAATTCGGAACCCTTAATAATGCCCAGGTTACGTAGTTTTTGTATTCGCTGATGGATGGCTGCACCGGAAACGTTACACTCGCGAGCAACTTCCAAAAAAGGTATTCTGGCATCCTTGGATATTAATTGCAGGATTTTTTTATCCAGTCTGTCAATTTGATGATGTCCCATTTTAATTTATGTTTTTGTGTAATTTCTTTATAAATATTTTGAATACTGATATTAACCGACACAAAAATATCCAATTTTATTGATTTATCCCAACAAAATGCTACATTTTATTACTTCATATCAAAAAACGATGGAATTACCTGTATTTTCCGCTTTTACAGTCGTCCATTATGCTCAGATAACTTTGGTAGCGGGATTGACTGATCTGATGATTTTCGACAGCATCAAGTACCGCACAACCGGGTTCGTGGATATGTGTACAGTTATTAAAATGACAATTTTTAGAAACCTGAAATATTTCCTTGAAAAAATGACCCACTTCAAATTCCTGCATATCTATTGTTCCAAAACCTTTAATGCCCGGTGTGTCAATCACATAGCCTCCAGCTGGGAGCGAAAACATTTCAGAAAAAGTTGTTGTATGCATTCCCTTATTGTGATACTCGGAAATGATGTTGGTTCGTGCTTCGGAATGAGGAGCCAGCATATTGATGAGGGTCGATTTACCGACTCCCGAATTGCCCGAAATGAGTGTGATTTTTTGGTTTAATCCGCTCTTAAGTTCTTCTAAGGTATCTTCATTAACTGCCGAAATGAGGAAAACCGGATATCCAATTGTTTCGTAGAGATTTTTCAGTGCCTGAGCATAATTCAATTCATCGTCAGAATATCTGTCAGTTTTATTAATCACCAGACAAGCAGGAACGCGATATGCTTCGGCGGTGGCCAGAAAACGGTCAATGAATACGGTAGAAGTTACGGGGTAATTCACGGTAACAATGAGGGCAACCAAATCCAGATTGGCAGCCAGAATTTGTGAGTACTTCGAAAGATTGGACGAGCGACGGATGATGTAGTTTT
>CALMZF010000009.1 GCA_937870645.1 uncultured Paludibacter sp.
CTGATTGAGAATAGTCACCGATCCCATGGTGTAATCCACCGTGTAATCGACATTTTCGGTAAGTGTAGCACCACCGGCAGTGACCACTACCGAACCGCGGGGAACATTCATGGCATTAAGGCTAATTTCGGAGCCGTTGGCTGAGCCTTTGTACCGCCCTACGAGCAGGAATTTGTTTTTTTCGCTGTATTCCTGAGCTACAACGAGGGTCGAGTCATACAACTCCTGATAAACATATTTTGATGCCAGAGCGGCATTATTCAGTTTTTTTCGCAGGTGGCTGCCGAAAGGTTCCAGAACCGGAAAGATAATTCTTCCCGAAGAACTTTGGGCTGTAATCCCTTCTACGAATTCGAAATTACCATCGGGATTAAATTCATTCTTTTTGTCGAGCCGGTCGAGGTTCATGACCGTGAGCAGTCGTTTATTGGCTATTTCACCCTCAGTGAGGTATTGAAGCATGGTGCCCACCGAGTCATTCTGATACATTACGTTCAGTTCGAAATCCTCCTTCTGCATCTGCATGGCTCCAATGGAGTATACATTTTTCATCATCAGATCCCAGGTTTTCAACTGCGGCGATTGAGTAGTACTTTTCAGCAATTTGAGCACGAGAGCATTGGGGGCAGTAATTCCATCTGTCGAAAATTCACCGACCTGATACACATTTCCCTCATAAGAATACTCGTAAGCAACCGCAAGCACCTCATCGGGATACAAACTTGAACGCAATGAAATATATCCAAGTGACTGATTGAATGTAAATTCGGAGGGATCGAGCCTGCGGGCACTTTCGATTTTCTCGTAATCCTCTCCTCCGTTAATATTATAACCGCCATACAGGGAAGCAAGCAGTGCATTCGATTGTTTCACATCGCGCATTCCGTCAATCGCTGTCACTTCATCGTAAAGTGTATTTGCCTTGTTGTAAGGTATTTTTTTGCCTCCCACAGGCTGCCAGTGAGGATTGTCGATGGAATCTGTTTCGGCCAGGTCCATGAATGCCAGCACATTACGCGCCTGATCAAAATTGCCCCGTTTGTTGGTAATCCAGACTTCCACCCGGTTGATAATCACCCCGGAAGATATAAACGGAAGTTTGCTGAGGGCGCTTTCATAATTATTGCGGAAAAAATGGGACAGAAAAAAATGCCGATTGTCATCATACTGATCTATGGGCACTTCGAAGGGGATAGTCTGCGAACCGCCCTTGGAGCTGACGGTTTGCGATTGGGATTCCTGCTGTGAAGCAATGGCCGAGACTTTAAGTTTACCGAACTGCATATCGGTTTTTATACCGAAAAGCGCGGAACTTCCGGTAATGAGCGAACTGTTGAGCTGCATGCTCACATTCCCGGCTTCTATATTTTGGAATATATCATCTTCTTTGCCTTTGTAGGAAAGTTTCACCAGTTTCTGGTCAAAATCGAACGACGCTTCGGTATTGTAATTGAGCCCGAAATTGATTTTATCACCCACTTTTCCATTCACATTCAACTGAATTTTCTGGTCAAAGTTGGGGATGTTCGATCGGCGTGCACGTTGGGTAAGTGCCGGATTATCAATAAAATTGCTTTTGAAACCGAAAATAAGTTCTGCCGATCCCTGAGTTTTGAGCTGTACGCCACCCGGACCAAAAAGTTTATCGGCAGGACCCAGACTGAATTTCATATCGGTAACCGAGAATTTGTCTTCGTTGCTCTTAACAGTGGCAGAGTTTTTTTCCCGCCAGTACTTCGTCATGTCATTCTGCAGGGAATATTTCTGATATTCATCGGGGGTCAGTGTGTAGGGAGTGGATATTTCCATTTCACCAACTCGCGTTGTCAGCACATAATTTCCGGTTTTCACATCATACTCCACCACCGATTTCACATTATCGGGATTTCTCAAATCCATCGGATATTGCTTGTTCAGATCGTCGTACGTTTCCTTACGCTGGTTGTTGATCGGATAACGGGTCGCAGTATCGACAGCAGATGTTGGCTGCTGATAGTCACGGGCAGCTTCCAAGTCATAATGCCGTGATGACCCCGCTAACCCGTAGGCAGTACCTACCAGGGCGGTGAAAAGTATTAATAGAGGAAATATCTTTTTTTTGAAAAACATAAATTACTGATTTACTACAACATAACGAAACAGAATTTTCCAACAAACAGCTTAACAGTTTATTTCCATATCTGTTAAAGCATTTTTAATGCAAGTTTAAGTACTTTTTCCACCGACAGCGACGGATCATCCTGTATGATTTTTTCCACCACTTTTTGCGAAGCCGTTGCGGCAAACCCAAGCATAACGAGTGCAGCTACTGTTTCGTCGCGCACCACGCTCGTAGCGGGGTACTGACCACCTTTCACCTCAGTGCCGGTGCCCACTTTGAGTATTTTATCCTTCAAATCCAGAATGATTCGCTGGGCGGTTTTTATACCGATACCTTTGATGGCATTGAGCGAAACCACATCGCCTCCGGCTATCATCTGCTGAATTTCGGATGCGGTATAGGATGACATGATTACACGGGCTGTATTGGCACCAATTCCGGAAACTGAAATCAACAACAAAAACAGTTGCCGTTCATCTCTGTTCATAAACCCGAAAAGCTGGTAAGCATCTTCGCGAATAGCCTCAAAAACGAACAACTGAGCTTCGGTTTTACCATTCAATGCCGTATAAGTTGTCAGTGAGATATTGATGAAATAACCCACCCCGGCTGTTTCCAGCACCACATTGGCGGGTGTCAGTTCCGTTATTTGGCCTTTAATATAATCAATCATGAATTTTAATTTTATAAACTTACAAAGATAGCTTTTCTCACTGATTTTTCAAAACAACCGTTTTTCTCTCTGATTATAGCATACCGCTATCATTAACGGACTTTTGAAAAAAATAGTACATCCTTTAATGTTAAAATAAACATTCCAATTCAGTCATAAAGACTGATGATATCGATAAATAGTCATTTTTTTTGAGTTTAGCTGATTAAATAAAAAAACTTCCGGAAGTTTTATTACCGAAAGTTTTTTTGTTTTAATGTTGAGTTTCAGGTTTTCTTATCAACCCTCAATGATTTTTATTTCGGAGGTGACTTCTATCGCCTTGCGATACAATGCACCCACTCCGCAATAGGTTTCTTCCGACATCCGCACGGCTTTTTCGAGCTTTTCGGGAGGAAGATTTTTGCCGGTAAATTCGTAAATGATATGCATTTTATCGTATTGTTTCGGATGCTCATCCGTCATGTTGGCTTCCACGTGTACATCGCACTTATCTACGGGTACGCGCATTTTCCCAAGAATGGAAACCACATCCATTCCTGTGCAACCGGCCAGTGCTGCCAGCATCAGTATTTTTGGTCGTGGCCCCAAATCATGTCCGCCGCCTTCTTCGGGAGCATCCATTACCAGTTTGTGACCATTGAGTTCTGTTTCGAAAGCCAAATCTCCCTTCCAGCTTGCTTTAATCGATTGTTTCATATGTTTATCATTTTTTAAATCTGCCCCCTAATCCGTCAGCTGACGGAGGAATATTGAGCGTCTATCGTTTGTTATGCGTTATTTAATCATACCATTGTGTGTCCAAAATTTTTAGTTGGACATTGGTGTTTCATATTTCTTTTGATTGGTTTTTTTATGTTTATACTCCTTAGAAACATTTCCGGTCAAAAAAAGTTTTTTGATGGAAAACAAAAAAAGTTCATAAAATATTTTTTGCCATTTTTCGGCAATCTATTCATGGAAACGGGGGAATTTATTTTAAAATTATCAGGAAACATTTTATGGAATAACTGTTTGTAAATTAGGCTCTGAAAAATGACCGGCACCAGCCCCCGCTATAACTTGCAGGCTGAAAATAAATTTATATATTTGCATGGATTTACACCGAACCGTCACCCTATGCAACCCATATCATCGTTCAAAGATCTGACTTCACATCTGGCAGAAGCCAATTGCCGCAAAAAGCTGGCTGTAGCCAATGCCGTGGATTCGCATACGCTGGATGCTGTACTTATGGCTGTAGAAGCCGGAATAGTGGAAGCCTATCTGGTGGGCGACGTGGCTGCCATCGAGTCGCCTGAATTGTTCGAGAAACCATCCATTCTCCCTTTTATTCACATTATCGACAAACCTGAAGTGGTGGAAGCCACCCTCGAAGCAGTGCGTATGGTGAAGGAAGGTGAAGCCGATATTCTGATGAAAGGGCTGGTGAACACCGATGTGATCCTTCGCGCCATTCTGGATAAAGAAAAAGGATTGCTCCCTCCGGGAAATGTGCTGACTTACAACGCAGCGCTTGAAATTCCGGGGTATCATAAACTGCTGTTTTTCTCTGACCCTGCAGTAATTCCCTACCCCACGCTGGAGCAACGAAAGGCTATGATAAAATACGCCATTAATACCTGCAAAAAGTTCGGATTTCAACATCCGAAAGTGGCTTTGATACACGCTACCGAAAAGGCAAATCCCAAAATCATGTTTATGCAGGATTATCTGGACATCATGCAGATGTGGCGTATGGGTGAATTTGGCGATGTGATCATGGACGGACCGCTGGATATATTTCTGGCACTCGACACTGAGCGCGGAAGTATAAAAAATGTGCCTTCACCTGTACTTGGAGATGCTGATGTACTAATATTTCCCG
>CALMZF010000010.1 GCA_937870645.1 uncultured Paludibacter sp.
TTTTTCTACTCCAATTTCGTCAAAAAACTGGAGCGTTTTCTGAGCATTGGTTTTGTTGGAAACAACAAACAATGAAATGACAACCAATAAAATACTATATTTTTTCATATTGATGAATTGAAAATTCGTTTTGTATGTTATTAAATTTCTATTTGAATCAAGCCCAGGCTTCGGACCTTTCCATCCGGTCCTACTGCTTTTATATTTTTCAATGTAACCACATCGCCTCCTTCGAGTTCAGTCATGAGCGACAGTTGACGCGGGCTGAATTCTGAACTGGAAGAAGTAGCCGTACCGAAAATGGTATGAACGGTGAATGATGTGATAGTAAAATTTGCTTTGACCAGTTCATCGGGACCGTAGCTGGCTATCAGGCGACCACTTCTGAGCACTTTTTTCGACATTTGTGCATCCTGCGTTGTCCGGGGTACTCCTCCTGCATCGGTGTAGGCAAAGTATGCTGTCGGGTCCGGCAGATATTTAACGCGATATATACCGCTGCCCATCGATACTGTTTTTCCCTGCATCACTGCCGATACGTTGATTTTTATTTCACCGTCACGGTTAGGTTTGATGATGAAGAAGTTGCCTGATCGACCAACTGTAGCACCATCAGCGCTAATACGCAGGTTTTCGTCAGGGATACCGGGTGCAGAAATGCTGAATTTATTGTCAATTCCCTTATATACCACATTAAGATCTACGTTGGAGAGTGTGGCAGAGGGTTTTCCCACAACGTATTCGCTGGTGAATGGATAGGATTTTACATCCCCCTGATTATTGGGAACAGAAATGCTTCCGGTGTATTTATACGTTCCGGGTGTAGATCCGCCGGCACGGTACACATTGCCCGACAATCGTCCACCGTTGACCGAATAGGTATAGCTTGAAGTGGTGTCAATGGCTGCAAGCACAATTTTAGCGGTGTAGGTACCTCCCTGCAAAATGTAACTGGACTCCGGAATGACAAATGCCTCCAGTTTATTCACCCTGAAGTCTTTGAGGTCGGCTCTGGTTCGTAAATACTGAACAGTTTCGGCTTCGGCCGAACGCACATCCGCCTGATATTTTGTCAGCATGGTAATGACAGCCGCAACCGGCATACTTTCGAACATACTCGATTGCCAGGTTTTTCCGAATTTATTCGAGGTATCAAATATCTTTTTGTACATCTGTTGCTTAGCTATATCACCTTCCGACAATTGAATTAAAAGTTCGCGATAGGTTTCAATTTTTTTCTTCAGTTCTTTATAGTGTCCGCCAACCAGTGAGTATTGACCTGCTGCATCCAGGTTATCGCGTGCAATAATATTTACGGCGTTTTTATCCGCTTTATCCTTATCGGCAATCTTTAATATCTGATATTTATAATCTCCGATATATTTGTAAAGATCGTTAGATTGAGCTTCTACATTTCGGGCGAGTTTAAGCCATTCACCAATTTTTTGTGGATTTTTGACAGCTTCTTCCTGAAAATCGGCGTACATGCCTTTATTCCTGATTTCGGCCGATTCAATTGAATTTTTCAATCCCCTGTCAACCAATCCGAATCCTTCCAGAATTTCGCTCGATACATTCAGTGCAAGCATTGCTGTAAGCACCAGATACATCATCCCAATCATTCTCTGACGCGGGGTTTCAGGACAATTTTTTGCTCCACTCATTTGTTAGTAAATTGGTTATTCAGTTATTGGTTATT
>CALMZF010000011.1 GCA_937870645.1 uncultured Paludibacter sp.
TTTTCAGGATTATTTATCCAGCTGGGATCTTCATAAAGTGCGAGCAAATCGTCCGCTTCTTTCATCATCCAACTATAAATTGCTTCCTGAGTATCGTAGGCAGGCGAGTTTGATTGATAAACTTGTGAATGTGGCATATCACCAAAAGCATCGGTTGTAAGTAACGTTGAGTGCAAACGAATAGAACGTGCAATAAGAATAATGTTTTTCGAATTAATTTTCTCAGAGGCATCTATTAGTGCATTTACGTTCACTCCAATGTCGTAGAAATGACGTCGCCATTGCGGGTGTCTGTTCATAGAAAGCAGCTCCCAGCCGGCCTTGTAAGCGTAAGCACTGGTCTGGCTCCGACCTCCTGTAGTAAGTGCCTGCGACAGATAAACACCGTATTCGGCATGGTCATAACACAATTGTGATGAATAAAAAACCAAAACAGGGAGCAACTGCTCGGGGGAAACCTCTGAGGGTGTGTCCTTGCTGGTATTTACATCAAAAAAATCCTGGCAGCTGTTGAATAAAAAAACACTGCTGATTAATATTGTTAAAAATATTCTGTATGTTTTCATTGCGATTCAGATTAAAATGTAGCTAATACTGTAAAATTAATTCCTCTTGTAGGTGGCACGGGATAGGAATCAATTCCCATTCCTCCGGTACCACCCGAACCTGTATTTGCGTTAATTTGGGGATCAGAACCGGTATATTTGGTCAATAGTAAAAGATTGGAAGCTGTAAGCGAGCATTTCAAACTCGTAAACTGTGTTTTTTTCTTCAACAGTGACAGGAAATCATATCCTATTGTCACATAATTCAGTCGGATATACGAACCATCCTCTATGAAATTGGAACTTACTCCGGCGTAATATTCGGTTATGGTTTTACTGTCGAGTACAATCGGGGTTGTATTTTTGATGTACGAGCCATCCGGTTGCTTCACCACTCCATCCCACACCACTTGCCGACCTCTGTAAAATTCCAGGTCTTTGTGCTGACCACTTGACCACATTCCCCGACTTGTAGCATTATATATATCACCGCCTTTTCGACCGTCAATCAGGAAAGCTAAATTTAAACCCCTGAAATAGAACGTATTGTTCAATCCCATTTGAAAATCGGGTTCCCGGTTTCCTATCAACACACTTTTTGTGGGATTGATTTTCGGATATCCCTCAGCATTTACTATCACTTTTCCATCTTCCGTTCTCTCATAATCTTTTCCCGAAATGGCGGTAGTGGATCCATTCAGATAAGCTGTAGGGAACACATCGGTGTATTGAGTTCCCTGAATTTCCACAATATCATCGGGCAGTTTAACCACTTTTCCCCGGTTGAAGCCGAAGGTCAAAGATGTTTTCCAGGAGAAATCCCGCTGTGACAGGATATCCTGATCCCAGAGGAATTCCATACCGTGATTCTCCACCGTTCCTTCATTTCGGGTCTGCAAGATATAGCCTGAAGCCGGTGAAACGCGTACTGTTACAATCTGATTATCGACATACGTGGAATAATAGGCAAGGTCAAAACGGGTTTTACTGTTGAAAAAACGGGTTTCAAGTCCAATTTCCCAGGAGCTTGACATCTCTGGTCTAAGTAGACTGGCCACCGATTTTGAAGGATCTACTCCGTAACCTCCATCGGGCAGCGTGGGATATTGGGTATATTTTCTGTCGAACAGATATGGAGCCGGTGTATCTTTTCC
>CALMZF010000012.1 GCA_937870645.1 uncultured Paludibacter sp.
TCTTCGGAATAGCAATAAATTGTTTCTTTTTTATTACGAACTCTGAAAAGTGGCGTCTGCAGAATATAAACGTGACCTTTTTTGATAAGATCGGGAAAAAACTGCAGGAAAAAGGTGATGAGGAGCAGGCGAATGTGCATACCGTCCACATCGGCATCGGTGGATACAATTACTTTGTTGTATCGCAATCCGTCTATGCCGTCTTCGATATTCAGGGCAGCTTGCAGGAGATTAAATTCTTCGTTTTCGTAAACTATTTTTTTAGTCAGACCGAAACTGTTGAGTGGTTTTCCACGAAGGCTGACCACCGCCTGTGTATTCACATCGCGGCTTTTGGTAATGGAACCACTGGCCGAATCGCCCTCGGTGATAAAGATGCTGCTGCTATCGAGCAGTTCGGGGCTTCCCTTCGTGTCATTGTAATGTATGCGGCAGTCGCGTAGTTTTTTATTGTGGAGGTTCACTTTTTTGGCTCTGTCGCGTGCCAGCTTGGTCACTCCGGCTATTGCTTTTCGTTCTTTTTCGGATTCCTGAATTTTTTGCAATAGAATATCCGCTGTTTCGCTGTTTCGGTGCAGGTAGTTATCGAGCTCCTTTTTAACAAAATCAGCGATAAATTTATTGACCGTGATGCCGTTTTTCGACATATCGCGTGAGCCGAGTTTTGTTTTGGTCTGCGACTCAAATACGGGTTCTTCCACTCCGATAGCTACTGCGGCGATAATACCATTACGGATATCGGTGAGTTCGTGATTTTTGTTGTAAAATTCCTTGATGGTTTTGGCTACCGCTTCGCGGAATGCACTCTGATGAGTTCCACCCTGCGTGGTATGTTGGCCATTGACGAATGAATAGTATTCTTCACCATACTGATCACTGTGTGTGATGGCAATTTCGATGTCTTCGGCTTTGAGGTGAATGATGGGATAAAGCGGCTCGGCAGTCATGTTCTCGTTGAGCAGATCGGTCAATCCGTTTTTCGAGAGTATTTTTTTCCCGTTGAACAGGATGGTTAGTCCTGTATTGAGGTAGGCAAAGTTACGAAGCATCGTTTCGATGATGTCGTCGTTGTACACATAATTCTGGAACAGCTCGCGGTCGGGTTGGAAGACGACCAGTGTGCCATTATCGGCTTTAACGGCTTCCAGCTCTTCAGCCTGCAGGATGCCGCATTCAAACTCCGCCCTGCGCGACTGACCTTCACGAAAACTCTGGATTACAAAACGTGATGAGAGTGCATTCACTGCCTTAGTTCCCACTCCGTTCAAGCCAACCGATTTTTTGAATGCCTGTGAATCGAATTTACCTCCGGTGTTCATGATGGAAACTGCTTTTACCAGGCTATTGAGTGGAATACCGCGCCCATAATCCCTTACACTCACCACACCATCATTAATCCCCACTTCAATGGTTTTACCGTAACCCATCCGATATTCATCTATCGAATTGTCAATCACTTCTTTGAGTAGCACATAAATACCATCATCGGAATGCGTACCATCACCGAGTTTGCCGATATACATACCGGGTCGGCGGCGTATATGTTCCAGTCCTTCGAGGGTTACAATATTGGCGTCATCGTATGTGATTTCGGCAACTTCCTGTTCTTTCAAATTTTCCATATTTCCAAATCAATAAAAAAACTTCTGAATTCAACTGTTATTTTTGAGGGTTATCGGGAAATCCAGTTCTCGGGATTCAATCGGGTCAATCCGGACCACACCTGGAATATCAGTTCTGTTTTTCCTCCGTTTTCATCATCCGTATATATCTGACCAATAGCTTGTTTGGCTTTCACCCGATCGCCTGTACGAACATAAATATTCGTAAGGTTTCCGTATAGTGTGCGGTAATTTCCGTGCTGTATGATAATTGCATTTCCACTGCCGGGGAGCGAAAACCTCCGTTCCACTACTCCATCGAACACAGCCCGGGCATTTGTCCCGGCGGGAGATTGAAAATATACCCCTTTGTTGTCGATTTGCACGTGTTTGAGCACCGGATGTGGCTGCACTCCGTAATGTCCGGTGATACTACCCCGTTCCACAGGCCAGGGCAGCCGTCCGCGGTTTTGTTCAAATCCACCGGAGAGCAGACTTTCTTCGCGTGACATTTCATATACCACCGCCGACGTACCTGAACTTTCGCGGGCGGTTTCAGCACTTTTTGCAACCGTTTCGGCTGTTTTTGTGGTTGCCTCGGCTATCACCGGGGTTTCAGCGGCTTTCGAAGTTTCAGTTTTAGCCGTAGTTGACGTCGAAGTTTTCTCTTTTGCTTTTTTTGCTTCTGCCAGTTTGCGTTCTTCGGCTGCTTTGCGGTCACGTTCTTCTTTTATTTTCCGCTCTTCTGCCAGTTTTTTCCGAAGTTCTTCGGCTTGTTTTTGGGCCGCTTCGGCACGTCGTCTTGCTTCTGCCTTTCGGATTTCTTCGGCTATGATCTGTTCTATTTTATTGTCTATCTGGTTTCTTTTGGATTGTTGAATGCGATATTCATCCCGAAGTTTCTTTTCTTCCTGTTGCAGGCTGGCCAGCATCACTTTTTCATTGTTTTCATCCTGTTTGAGTTTGGCGGCTTCCAGTTCTTTAGCCTTTAACGCTCTGGATTTGGAACCTTTGTGAGTATCCAGACTATCAGTTTTAAGTGCAATCTCCAATTTGACCTTTTCTATCCGCTGTGCCTGCTCCTTACGGTAGTTGGTGAATTCCTGCAGATACCTTACACGTCGCAGCGTCTGGTCGAAATTATTTGAAGAAAGCAGAAACATCAGTTTGGAATACGAGCTGCGGTTGGCCTGAGTTTTCTGTATGAGCTTAGCATAATCCTGTTTCAGCTTTTCGAGCTGAGTTTCCAATTCTTTTTTTTGCGCTGTGAGTTCATTTATTTTCTTGTCGAGCAGGCTGATTTCTTTTCCGTAACTATTAATCAGATTTTTCCGTTCTTTTAAATTCCGCTTCAGAAAATCGAGTTTACTCAGCGAAGCCTTTTCTTTTTTTTCGGTTTGTTTGATCTGCTTATTGGTTGTAAGAATTCGTTCCTGAATTTGTTTGCGTTCTCTTTGCAGGTCGTCCACAGTTTGTGCCTGCAACGACAAATTGATAACAAAACCAAGTAAAATTACAGAGAGTAGAAATCTTGTCTTATTCTTCATTACGATTACATCTTTTTATTTCAATAAAAAAACTATCTATATCCAATGCCCGTTATCAGCACTATTTTGTAAGGAAACGACTGAAGTCACCCTGCCGGTATCGCTGGAGATTGGCGGGTTCCATGACCAGTGGTTTATCAAACTCTACACGTTCAATCCTGAATAGGAACGAGGCCTTTTCTCCCGCATTCAGTGCCTCTATGTTTATATTTTCGGGGAAAAGTTGTTTGTCAAAATTTTTAAATCCGGAATAATCTGTATTCAGAGTGTATGCATTATCGTTGGTTTTGATAACCATACGTATAATTCGCTCCAGAGCAGGGTTGACAGTTACTTCCTGGGAGGTACGTTCGCCCTGCACTGCAAGTACGCCGGAAGTTGCGCTGTCGTTTCTCCACTTGAAATCATCGGTCAGAAATGCCCGGTTGCCAGCCACAAACAGACGATTGCTTATAAGCGCCTGAATGCTTTTATAATCCACATCCACTCCAAAACGACTGCGGAGCATACTGTACTGCCCGCGGTAATACATTTTATTTGTTTTGTCAATAAGAATGATATTGTAGGGAGTAAGTTCCAGTTTGAACAATTCGATCCCGAAAAAAGGCTGTATGGAGAGGTGTATGGCTGAATCGGTCCGCATTTTACAGGTCGCATTTACGGTCATCTGACGGTTTTTCACATCCACATCCACGGTCATCTTATCGATATAGGCCGAGGAGAATGCCGGTTGTTTTTCCTGCAACTTTCCTACCATTTGGGCAACTGTCATTTCTGCCGGTATTTCGGTTTTTGTCAACTGTTTTTTGGTCTTGCAGGCTCCCAAAGCCAGAATAATCATACTCAAAAGTATGACCTTATTTATTTTTACTTTCATTTTCATATTCAATTTCCTGTTTTGTTTTTTCAATTTTTGCTTTCAATGCTTCATCCGTAATTCCTGCATCCAGGGCTTTTTGCCATATCTCAACTGCTTTTTTACGGTCATTGAGTGCCTGAAGAATATCGCCGTAATGTTCGAGTATTACTCCCGGATCGTGTTCTTTTTCGAGGTTATCCACCGCCCGCTCAATGTAGAATTTAGCCAGGCTGTAGTTGCCCTGCTGGTACAATATCCAGGCATAGGTATCCAGATAAGTACTGTTTTTGGGCTCCAGTTCTACCGTTTTGCCACTCATGCGTTCTGCTTTTCGCAGATCAAGTTTTTCCTCGGAGAGATAGTACGCGTAATTATTCATCACGTAGACGTTGCCGGGGTTTTGTTCCAGGGCTTTTTCGTAATTGGCGAAAGCTTTCTCCTTATTGCTCAACTTGTACCAGATATCGCCAATCTGACCGTAAAAACTGCTGATAACCGAAGCGGGCGCAGTATCCACATTTTTCAGCGCCTCTTCGTTTGTTTGGAGTGCAGCTTCATAATTGCCCTGTTGATACTGAGCCATGGAACGATAAAAATAAAACTGTGGAATTTTGGGTAACTCCCTGATGCCACGTTCTGTGAGGTCGAGTATGGCAACAGTGTCTTCCTTATCAGCCAGAATTTGCAGCGAAGTTACCCAGGCAGCTTCGTTTTTGGGGTTAATATTAATCACACTTTCGAGTTCCGAGAGTGCTTCGGGCATTCTTTTTTGATTTTGTAGAAAATGGGCATAATAAGCATGCGGCATTTCGTCGAGCGGATACATCTCCACAAGCAGTTTGAACAGTTCCTCGGTTTCGGCAATTTTCTGATTGTCGCCCAACAATTTATCGACATATTGCCCCAGAATATCCATTTTGGTATCAGACGGAAGGGCCGGATTTTTCAATGCAGATACAATTGATTCCAAGGCTTTTTCGGGTTGATTTTTTTCTTTGTAGTAATTGGCCAGCGACACATATACAAAGGGATTGGAGGGATCACTGGCAAGAACCTGCTGATATACTTCGAATGCTTTTTCGGGTTGCTTTTGATCCATGAAAATATCGCCACGGAGTACCTGGTAGCGGGTTTCAGCCGGATATTTCTCCACTAAGCGGTCTATTTCGGCGGTTGCTTTTTTGGCCTTATTGAGCGCAGCATAGAGCTGAAATTTTTCAAAGGAAAGATATTCATTAATTCCCACAAAAGACTCCAGTTTGTCGAGTGCATAGATGGCTTTATCGTACTCACCGGTCTGCTTGTAGAGCGAAGAGAGCATATTGTACACGGCTTCGCGTTCGGGGTAAATCTTGCTGAGCGCCACGGCGTGGGTGATTGCTTCGGCATACTGTTCGGTGCCCGAAAGCATTGAAATGAGCTGCACCCTGTACCACCAGTTGGTCGGACTTGCCATTACTGCTTTTCTAAAAGCTCTGGTGGCCTCAGGCAAACTATTAAGTTGTGCAAAAGCATGACCGGTTTCACTTTGAACTGCACCGCTGGTAGAGTCAATCTCCAGACACATGCGCAATGCTTCCATCTGTGCACCGGGATCGCCGGTGTTTTTCAACCGCAGGGCTTCGTAGAAATAATAATCGAACCGCTGTTGCTCATCGGCAGTCAGGGAATTTCCGGGTGTAGTAGCCACGGCAGATTTCTGCGTACCACAAGCTGTGAAAAGCAAAATAGCGGAAAATATGAGGAGAAAGTGTTGTTTTATCATTCTAAAAAATCTGCCGGTAAAGTTTTTTATTATTCATTTAATTTTTGCCGGTATGTCCAAATCCACCTGCTCCCCGATCGGTTTCATTCAGCAGGGCAACTTCAGCCCATTCAGCCCGTGCATGTGGGGCAACTATCATCTGACAAATCCGTTCCCCGTCATTGATTACGAATGTTTCGGCGGAGAGGTTAATCAGTATTATGCAAACTTCTCCCCTATAATCAGCATCAATGGTTCCGGGCGAATTCAAAACAGTAATTCCCTTTTTGATAGCCAGTCCGCTTCGGGGGCGTATCTGTGCCTCATATCCTTCGGGCAGTTCGATGAACAGTCCGGTAGGGATCAACTTTCTTTCAAGGGGCTTCAATTCAACCGGTTCATCAATATTTGCCCTCAGATCCATACCGGCCGAATGCGATGTGGCATATTCGGGCAGTGGATGGCGGGACTTATTTACTATGTTGATTTTCATATATTACTTGGCTTTTTTGTTAATGACCAACGAAAATTATTTTTTTATTTTAACTTGCAAAAATACGACATAAAATGCGAAAGGCTTTTACTTTATTGCTTAAAATATCTAATTTTCCCATTTATTAAATTGAAAAAAATGGTTAAACTCAACAGTATTCATCTATTCGGTCCCGATATTTATTTTGATAAACGAATAATTACTGCAATAATTTCAGTAATTTTGCATTATTAATAAAAAAAACATCAACACCTGATGTCTCAACTGCTAAACAGTGACATTACATGGAGAAAAACAGTTTCTGGAATAATAATATTTTCGGTTATACATTAAAGAACTTATTGATAGGCATTGCCGTATTTATCGGTCTGGTTTGGGTTACGCTTATAGTGATTGATTTCTACACCAACCACGGTGAAACCCATAAAGTTCCCGGAGTGAAGGGAGTGAGTGTAGAACAGGCTGTGGATATGCTTTCCAGGTTGGATTTGAAAGCTGTGGTCATCGATTCGGTGTATGTAAAGGAAAAAAAACTGGGTACTGTGATTGAGCAAAATCCGGCTGAAGGATCAGTAGTAAAACCCGGTCGTCCCATTTATCTGGTTGTCAATTCCCGTTCTGTTCGCCTCATAGCATTGCCTTCGGTCACCGACATTTCTATACGTCAGGCTGAAGCCACACTTATGTCGATTGGTATCAAAGTGAGTTCCATACAATATGCTCCCTCCGAATACAAAGATCTGGTGCTCGAAGTAAAATACCGCGGTCAAAGCATTATTCAGGGTGCCAAAATCCCCGAAGGCAGTTCGGTGGTACTGGTTGCCGGTAACGGCTACGGAGCTTCAGCTACGGCAGTTCCTTCGGTATTGGGCATGAATCTTTCTGCAGCCACTGATATCATCAGTGCTTCTTCCTTTGTTCCGGGAGGCGTAATTTATGATATCGAGCCCAACGGTGACGAGGAATTGTATTTGATATATGATCAGCGTCCTGCAGCCGGCGATTCGGTGTCATCGGGCAGTACCATTAACCTGTGGCTCAGCAAAGATCCTGCTAAAAAAGCACCACCCAGGGTAAAGAAACAGCAGGTAGAAGAAGAAAAGGTTCAGGATATTGAGGATTTCTTTTAAGCGAGGAGTATGTTGGAAAAAGAAAAAGACGAATATTCTGAGGAATTTGACTTCCCCGAGGACGTTGATGAGGTGGAAAATGGACCCGAAATGTTTGAACATTTCAGGTTTGAAGTGGACAAAGGGCAGTCGATGCTCCGCATTGACAAATATCTGGTCATACAAATGGCTTCGACTTCGCGCAACCGCATACAGGATGCTGCCGATGC
>CALMZF010000013.1 GCA_937870645.1 uncultured Paludibacter sp.
TTTAATTTATTGTTCAAAGATAAATAAAATATTAAGCCGACGATAAATATCGACTATTTTTTTCTGAAAAATCATTTTAAGTTTTCAAGTTCCCTTAGCTGAGCCTGTATTTCCTCCAAATCGCTCAGTTTACCTTCTCTTCTACGTTGTTGCCGCTGTTTGGTAATATCGGCATAAGTCAACTTCTTTTCAGTGCTGCTCACATCTGTTCGTCTTGGGGCTACTTTGGCATTGGTATTTTCTTTGGCTGGTATATAATCTTCGGGATAAATCTTATATGGAATTTTTTCCGATTTTTGTTTGGCAACAGCAGCATCAGATATTGATTTCTCAACATCTTTTTCGAGCATAATCTTGATTTGAGCAGGAAGTGATGCAAATCCCAACATAAAAATAAACAGCAGAACAACAGTTTTTTTCATAAACAATAAAACTAAAAATAATTACAACTTAACTATCCCGTACAAAAACGGGACCAAATTACAAACATTTAACGAAAAATGCAAGTGCTTATTGTAATCAAAGAGGTTATCTGCTAAGTTGCTGTCATTTTTTTTGAAATTCAAACAGTAAGTGTCATATAAATCAGGTTTTTTTATCGTAGTTTTGTGAGCTAAATAATTATTTTACAATGAAATTTCAAATGAAATCACTGCGGTCGGTTAATTCAATTTCATATCTGACGATCTTTATATTTGTTCTGAGTTTTCTGATAAGTTGTAAGTCGAAAGAGCCGGTGGTGATTGAACCACCAGTAATAAATCCTCCGAATCCGGATTTTGTGCAATACGGTACTCCATATTTCGGAGTTCCCGATGCCAGGGATGCAGCCATCTATCAGGTCAATATACGTCAGTTCAGCGCTACGCGCAATTTTCAGGGAGTGATTGCCCGCCTCGACTCCATCAGGGATTTGGGTGTAAACATCATTTACCTGATGCCTGTATATCCTGTCGGGACATTAAAAGCCATCAATTCTCCCTACTGTGTAAAGAATTACAAGGGAGTTAATCCCGAGTTCGGCACCCTTGATGACCTTCGCACGCTGGTGGCAGGAGCACACACGCGCGGAATGGCTGTGATGCTCGACTGGGTAGCCAATCATACCGCCTGGGATCATCCGTGGATAAGCAATAAAACCTGGTACAAACAAGATGGATCAGGCAATATTGTCAGTCCGAACGGATGGAACGATGTGGCTCAACTTAACTTTGGCAATGCGGATATGCGCCTGGAAATGATAAATGCCATGAAATACTGGGTGTACGAGGCCAATGTGGATGGTTTCAGGTGCGACTATGCTGATGGTCCTCCTGTTGGTTTCTGGAAGCAAGCCATTGATAGTCTGAGAAATATCCGCACCCACAAACTGCTTATGCTGGCTGAAGGTACCCGAAGCGATCATTACACAGTCGGATTTGATTTCACTTTTGGATTTCGCTACTATGACGTGCTCAAAAATGTGTATAAAAACGGAGCAACAGTATTCAACCTGACCGGTTTAAACACCACCGAATACACCGGAGCCTCCGATACTCAACGCGTGGTGCGCTACATTACCAACCACGACGTAAACAGTTCGGACGGAACTCCGCTGGAATTATTCGGCGGTGCCACGGGTTCAATGGCTGCATTTGTAACAGCTGCATATATGAAAGGCGTGCCCATGATTTACAACGGGCAGGAAATTGGTTACGCTCAACGGCTCACATTTCCATTTACCGGAACAGTGATTGACTGGAACGGGAACAAAGCAATGACTGCTGAATATAAAAAAATCATGTCGTTCTACAACAGCAGTACAGCTATCCGGCGCGGCACATTGACCACTTATGATGATCCAAATCTATGCGTTTTCACCCGAACTTCGGAATCTGAAACGGTGCTGATGATGTCCAATCTTCGCAATAACACAGTGAGTTATACTTTACCTGCGGGAATTGCCAATAAGGTATGGACCAATGCACTGACTAATGAAACGGTATCACTCACCGGACAGATTTCGTTATCACCTTTTCAATACCTGGTGCTGAAGAGATAAAACCCCCTGCCCCCTACCGTGTCCCGTCCCGAAGCTTCGGGATATCGGGAAAGGGAGAATAAAGAATTAATACCTTTTAATACCTTTGCACTAAACAGTACTACAAATTGAATTTCAGCACAGTAAATTACATCGCATCAATATTCTATAAAAAAAGGTAAACGACATCATGCATTTGAATTATTTCAAAATAATCACCCTCGTTCTTTTTTACAGTTCTTTCATCATCAGGAATGAATGCTCAGGTTCATTGGGAGTCCATGGTTTTAGAATCTGATACCTGGTAATATCTTCCGGCCAAGAGTGAACCACCCTCCAACTGGTATATGAGCGGTTTTGTTGACACTTCCTGGAGTTCTGCTCCCGGTGGTATTGGGTTTGGCGATAACGATGACAAAACGGTAATAGCCACCTGCAATTCGCTTTATCTTCGCAAAGTAATTAACATACCTGATTTGAGTTTGATTAAAGAACTGATTCTCGACATTGATTACGACGATGCTTTTGTGTTTTATATTAATGGGGTTGAATGCGCCCGTTCGTCGAATGTTTCAGGTGCATATCCGCCATATAACGCAACCCTTACAATAGATCACGAAGCAAAAATGTACAACAGCGGCAGTCCTGATCGTTACCAACTCAACCCTTCGTCATTAGTCACAGGAGATAACACCTTTGCCATTCAGATTCTTAACCAGGGATTAAGTTCAAGTGATTTGTCGTCACGTGTATTTATTCATGCCAGCATTAATCAAGCCGGTCTGCTTTACCACAATCCGCCATCCTGGTTTACCGAACCTTTCAGCAAAAGTAATCTTCCTCTAATTTATATCAATACCAATGGTCAAACATTAGTTCAGAACCAAAAAATAACGGCAGATATGAAAGTGCTGAACAGCCTTTCCGGAGTTAACAATTTAAGTGATACGACTTATGAATACGACGGGAAGATTGGTATCGAAATCAGAGGATTCACTTCTGCTAATTATCCAAAGAATAACTATACAGTAGAAACCCGCACCGATACAGGAACTAACCGGAATGTGGAATTGCTGAATATGCCCAAGGAAAACGACTGGGTATTTCACGGTCCTTATGCCGACAAATCGCTCATGCGTAATGTACTGGCGTATCATTTGGGAAATCTTACTGGTAAATGGTCTCCCCTCACCCGTTATTTCGAAATGTTTCTCAACGGCAATTACAACGGAGTATATGCACTGGTCGAGAAAATTAAAATTGACAAGAACAGATGTAATCTGGCTACGCTGAAAGCTACTGATATTGTTGGCGATCAGCTTACCGGCGGATATCTGCTTCAAATCGACCGTCCGGAATAGGATGATGCAGAAGGTGTGGATTACTGGGTATCACCCTACAGAGCACCAACCACATTGCAACAAAAGGTACATTTTCTCTTTATAGATCCTAAAGCCGATGAAATAAACTATGCTCAACGCAACTATATAAAAAGCTACGTTACTGCATTCGAAAACGCACTACACAGCGAAAACTACAAGGACCGGGAAAAGGGTTATTATTCGTATGTCGATTTACAGTCGTTTGTTGATTATTACATTATCAGTGAGCTTTCGCGCAATCTCGACGGATACCGAATAAGTACTTTCCTCCACAAGGACAAAGACAGTAAAGGTGGAAAAATCACCATGGGTCCATTCTGGGATTATAATATTTGTTTTGGCAATGCCAATTTCTTTTCGGCCGGTCAAACGCAAGGATGGATTATCGACGGGATGGGTAACGGTGATGCTTACGCCATGCCATTCTGGTGGCAAAGGTTCAGACTCGATCCAATTTTCAATTCCAACCTTAAAAAACGCTGGAATTACTGGAAAGACAATTATATAAACGAAACTTACCTCAATCAGGTGATAGATTCATGCGCTTATGAGCTCCGTGATGCTCAGAAACGATATTTTGAAACCTGGAATGTATTAAACACTTATGTTTGGCCCAACAATTATGTGGGAGGTACGTATGCAAATGAAATCAACTACCTGAAAACCTGGCTCAGAGACCGCATGAAATGGATGGATAGTCAGATTCAACCAATAGTAGATGTCACAGCCGTTCAGATAAATAAAGACTGGAGCTTAATGGATTTGGTAACTTACCCGAATCCGTTTCTGGAAGTTGTGAATTTCAAGTTTAATCTAAATCAAAGCGGTACTGTTGAAATTATCGTACATGATGTGTTTGGCAGACCAGTCTTACATTATCGGCAAACCCTGGGAGAGGGAATGCATCAGATACCGGTTACCATACCACCCGAAAACCGTTCGTCTAAAATTTTTATTTATCAGGTACTTACTGACGGGCAACTCCGTACCACAGGAAAGTTGGTCAGTTATTAAGCCGGATATTCCCGTTTTTTGGACTACGAATTTTTACAAATTAGAGCATGGATTTATATGCCAACAGGTTAGCAGATGAAAATATTAATTTGTATTAATCAGAACTGAGCGAAAAAAGTAAGGTGTCAGGATGCTGCAATGCAATAACCTGACACCTTATCCCTGAGGTATTAAAATTCAAAAGAGCTTACAAACTGACTTTCGGAGGTAGAAACTATTGAACCGGTAACAGCTGTAAGATAAATCCAGCAGTAAACAGTTGATCCTTTCCAAACTTCGGGTAAGATGCAGGAACAGTTCTTTTCGCTTCTCAACCCGATATCCTTCATATGAATAGACAATTGCGTATCCTCATTGAAGAAAATCGCACTCATACTATCCTGTGATTTACTATTTGATGCTTCTACAAAATTCCATGTCAGATTAGCTGTCAGGTTTTCGACCGTAAGAACGGGACTGAGAGCCTGATTTACACTTCCAGTGGAAAAGAGCAATTTGGAGTAGTCAATGGAAAAATCGGGGGCATCACCAACGATTGCATTTTTCATTGCATGAGATATGCCTATGTTTTTTCCCCTTGAATAATTGAATGTCTCCTTAAACAGCGTACTAAAGCAACTCAGCGTCTTGTTTGCATAAGCAAATTTTGAGCGGTGAGCTACCTGTTTATCTGTATTTGGATTGGATGGTGCACGATATACCCGCAGGTAGGTTGTACCATTTTTCATTGTTGCTGCTACCGCGGTACCGTGACGTCCCGAAATAGAGCCAAAAGTTGTTGAATTAAAATTAGCCATAATACTTATATTTATTTTTATATTTATAAAACATCGTAATTGTAATGTTTATTTTTCTTTATAAATCATACAGATTAAAATGCAATATCCGGATACAACTGCCATAGAATTCAGTCCTCTAATCCATTCATACAATGGTAAAGGAAAATGGTAAACTGCTTTTATAGATTTTACTCTACGATTTGCACTATTTACAGATATTGAGAAACATTTTAATAAATCCACACAATCTCTATTTGAAATTTTTTAATTATTTATTTATTGATAAAAAAATCCCCTTTTTTCAAATGATTGCAGATGCTATGTATATGCAGTGCAGATGCAGAGGAGATGCAGAGGAGATGCAGAGGAGCTCCGAAGAAAATCGGGTGGTCCCCTGCGGTAATTTTGACCTGATTTTGGTTGAGTACTTTTATAATTTATTTTATTCATTTTCTTTGCACCAGTTTGTCGGCTTGATTATTATGATGCAAAATTAGGGGGTGAAATTAGCGTGGAGTTACTGAAAGAGTGACTGTAGGAGTGACTGAAAATGTTTAGAGGAATGCCCCCCGCCCCCTAAAGGGGGATTCGGTAATGACAGCGATGTGAGATCTATAATCAGTAATCAGTGATCAGTAATCAGTAATCAGAGGAAAGACGGATAGAACCAAGAGCAAAGACCGCCCCAAGCCCCTAAAGGGGATGTAAAGAGAGAAAGTAGCAGGATTGGTGAGGCTGGTGAGATAAGTTATTA
>CALMZF010000014.1 GCA_937870645.1 uncultured Paludibacter sp.
CGTCCCGTAAAAAACAGGTAGATAAAAATCAGCACACTGATAATCCCCATTGGGAATACCAGAATATTTTCCTTCCGGGCAAACCATACACTCGCTATTCCAAATACAACGGCTATAAGTTCAGGATAATTCATTCCTTTTCCTCCTTATTTGGCTTCATGACCACTCCTTTGTTTTTACGGCCATCCACTTTCACCACTATCGGATGTTCGAAATGCACATGCCGGATATATTCCGATTCGAACTCAGCAGGTTGTGCATTCAGAAACTCGAGATCATACGATCCGTCGTTCTGAAAAGGATTGATAGTGAAATAGGAAACGCCAAATGAAGTCAGGTTTTGGAAAAAGTGCGTACCCTGACTTGGATCAATCCGATAACTGGACAGACCGCTCTCTACAATCACCCGGGCATTACTGATATGCGGCCACTTGACCGGAATGCCCAGCCATACATCGCTCGAGCCCCACCGCCCGGGCCCGACCAATACATAATATCGTTCCTGCTGAAGCATTTTTTTGTTCAGTTTTTCAATATCGTACATGATCAACTGATTTTTAGAGGCGTTGAAAGCTTCGGGTTTCACATACACAATATCGTAAATGTCGTTAGTGATTCCATGTCCCATGGCATTCTCGCAGCTGATGATGGTATCAGCCTCCTGAATGGCACCGATGTCTTCACTGATCATTTCTTTGCTGTCCACGATGGGACGTATCTGCAGCAGATAGAAAGTGTGGGTAGGTTTTGGCGAATAATCAAGCGTTACGGCAAATTCAATCTCGATAGGTCGTCCCATTTCAGCGTGAGCAATCCTTAATACTTCCTGCATAATTTTGGGCAGCGGGAATACATTGTGCTGCAATATATTGGCAAACGTCATCACGCGGCGTCCTTCTTCAAAAACGCTGTCGTATATCACCTGATCGCGCGGGTTGAAGGTAGAAGCCATATATTTCAGGGTGCCATCCTTATCGGCTTCCTGTACCCTCACTTTCAGCAGATTAAATCCGTCATCCACCTCGGGAACAAAGTTTTTTTCACGGGCATCCAGCGCATTGAAGTAGGTTTGTGTTTCACGCAGCGCCATATCCATCGTGCTGGTTTGCAGCACATTGTTGGGATGATAGGGTGAAAACCGAAGGGTAACTCCGCCGTCCACAATGTATTTTCCCAATCCCATGGCAATATTTACAATGCCTTCTTCGGCCTTTTCGGCACCCAGCGGATAAAAGTTGAGTGACCTGGCTACTCCGGAAAAGGAGGGATAAAATCGTTCGCCGTGATAACTGCCGCACGTCTCCTGGAGCACGATGGCCATTTTTTCCTCATCAATTACATTCTTCGTTGCGGTCATATAAGCCTTGCTCGAACGGTAAAAAACCGATGCGTAAACGGCTTTTACAGCTTCGGTGATCATGCGAAGCATATTAGTTTTACTTTTGCCATCATATGGAACCATATAGGTGGAATAAATTCCGGCAAAAGGCTGATAGTGGGAGTCCTCAAGCAGACTGGAGGAGCGGACTGCCACCGGCGAACTGATTGCGCCCAAAAAAGCATACAGGTCGGCAATAATGCGGCGGGGCAATTTAGCTTTGAGGAAATGCTGAAGAATTACCTCGTCGTCCACATCCGACAGAGCGATGGGATAGAGTTCATTCATTTCCATGAATTCGGTAAAATTATCGGTACACAGCACCACGGTGCGGGGTATGCAAATTTGGGTATCGCGAAAATTCTCCAGACTTTCGTTGGTTTTGATCATGGCATCGAGAAATGCCAGTCCGCGCCCTTTGCCTCCCATGGAACCTTCACCGATACGGGCAAAATTGGAATACTGGTCAAACCGGTCACGCTGAAAAACGGCCACAATACCGCGGTTTTTTATTCGCCGGTACGTAACTATTGCATCAAAAATAATCTGACGCACTTTATTCATATCCGTCTTTTCCTGCACGTCCACATGGATATTTTCAAGAAATTGCCCGAGGGGAAACATGGCCCGTGAATAGAGCCAGCGCGATATATTGTTGCGCGAGACATGGTAAAACAAGGTATCGTCGCTGATTTTGAAAATAATATCCTGCAGGCCGCGCAGGTTTTCTATTCGCGCCTCTTCTTCGCCCGTAACCGGGTTGGCAAATACAAAATCGCCAAAACCAAAATTATTGGTAATGATTTCGCGCAATTCCATCATTTGTGTTTTCGACATTTTGTTGACAAAAGCCGCTTTCACCTCATCGGCCAGCTTGTGATTATTCTCGTTGGTGGACTGAACAATAAGGGGAATAAACGTGTCCTGTTTGCGGATTTCACGGCAAAGTTCAATTCCGGCTCCCGAATTTTTGACACCGTTTTTCTTATAATTCACATCGGTAATCACACCCAGCATATTGCGCTTATATTTGGTGTAAATCTGCATAGCTTCCTCGTAATTGCGGGCAAGCAGGATTTTGGGACGACCACGCATTCGCAGCATCTGTTCGTGTGCATTGAGTGCTTCGGTCATGAACGAACGCGACTGAACAAACACATACTTGTACAAATGAGGCAGAATGGACGAATAAAACCGCACAGAATCCTCTACAAAAAGGATGACCTGCACTCCCACCGACTCTACATCCTCTTCCACATTCATTGCATCTTCTATCAATTTGACAATTGCCAATAAAAGATCCGAATTACCCAGCCAGCTGAACACATAATCGATGGCACTTAAATCTTCGTTGGCTATGCGTTGCGAAACCATTCTCGAAAAAGGGGTGAGAACTACGATTGGAATGTCGGGATGGGTAATTTTCACCTCTTTGGCCCAACTGAAAGGATTGATACTGTCGCCGCTTGGCATGGAAATGATGAGCTCATACGTTCTATCTTTCAGTGCCTGATTGGCTTCCTCTTCGCTGGCCACCAGCGTGAACCGGGGCGGGTAGCGCAAATTCAGTGAAACGTATTCGTTGAAAATCTGCTCATCCACCCTTCCGTCTTCCTCAAGCATGAAAGCATCGTACTTACTGGCATAGAGCAGAATATTATAGATACGATGCCTCATCAGACTGGCAAATGAAGTATCTTTAAAATAGAGTTTTTTAATACTGTTGGTATTCATAGTTCTGTGATGGATAGATGAGACACGTCTGTTATAAATATCACGTCAAAATTGATCATTTTGCTGAAATTCCCGGTCTTATCAATCAAATTCTTATCATTTATCCTGTTTAGATAATAATATGCTGATAATCAGAAAAACGGTAAATATTTATTTAGAAAAATATTTCTCAAAAATACTTCAAAATATTTGATTATCACAAATAAAACATTTAAACTTGCAGTGCAATCTAAATGTAAGTAACCGAAATGTTCATTTTGTCATTTAGGAACTTAATGATTAATTTTATTGCAGAATAATGCATTTTTACTATCTTTTTGTTATTTATCTTAATTTTTTCAATCAATAAAACTGAAAGCATTTTTTTATAAAAACTCAAAAAACCGGAATTTTCAATTATCAATACATCTAACAAAATAAATCTAACAATCATGATTTTGGAAAAATTAATGCAACAACTCGAAGCTAAGCATCCGGGTGAGCAAGAATACCTGCAAGCTGTGCGTGAAGTTCTGTCGACCATCGAGGAAGTTTATAACGAACATCCCGAATTTGAAAAAGCAAAAATCGCGGAACGCCTCGTTGAGCCCGACCGTATTTTCACTTTCAAAGTGCCCTGGGTTGATGACCGCGGTGAAGTTCAGCTCAATATCGGTTACCGTGTACAGTTTAACAATGCCATTGGCCCTTACAAAGGCGGTTTGCGTTTTCACCCCTCGGTTAATCTTTCCATTCTGAAATTTCTCGGCTTTGAGCAAATTTTCAAGAATGCACTGACCACACTGCCTATGGGTGGCGGTAAAGGTGGATCGGACTTCAATCCACGCGGAAAATCGGATGCCGAAGTGATGCGATTCTGTCAGTCATTCATGCTTGAACTCTGGCGCCACATTGGTGCCGATACCGACGTTCCGGCCGGCGATATAGGTGTTGGCGGACGAGAAATAGGTTATATGTATGGCATGTACCGTAAACTGGCTCAAATGAATACCGGAGTTCTCACCGGCAAAAACCTGGAGTTCGGCGGCTCTCTCATTCGTCCCGAAGCTACCGGTTTCGGAGCCCTTTATTTTGTAAAACAAATGTTAGAAACAGCTGGTCAGGATATTAAAGGTAAAACGGTGGCTGTTTCCGGATTTGGCAATGTAGCCTGGGGAGCCATCCTTAAAGCTACCGAAATGGGCGCCAAAGTGGTCACTATTTCGGGACCCGATGGATATATTTACGATGAAAACGGCATTACAGGCAAAAAAATAGATTACCTGCTCGAACTCCGTGCTACCTGCAACGACGTAGTGGCACCTTATGCCGAAGAATTCGGTGCGGTGTTCGTACCGAACCGCAAGCCCTGGGAAGTGAAAGTGGACATAGCACTGCCCTGTGCCACCCAAAATGAACTCAACGGCGATGATGCCCGAAAAATTATTGAAAACGGCACTTTCTGCGTAGCCGAGGTTTCGAATATGGGCTGTACACCCGAAGCCATCGAATTGCTCATCGAACATAAAATCATGTACGGACCGGGCAAGGCTGTGAATGCCGGTGGTGTAGCCACCTCCGGACTGGAAATGACACAGAATGCCATGCACATATCCTGGGGAGCCCCCGAAGTGGATGCCAGACTGCAACAGATCATGCACGATATTCACGGACAATGCGTAAAATACGGCAGACAACCGGACGGCTACATTAATTATATGAAAGGTGCTAACGTGGCCGGTTTCCTCAAAGTTGCCAAAGCCATGCTTGCTCAGGGAATTGTATAAACCACTTTTTTCATCAACATATAGTTTATTCTACCAAAAAGGTCTCACAGAATGATTGTGAGACCTTTTTTTATTTCATTTTTCAGAGTTCCTGCCTACACCTGCTTACACGAAAAATTTGAAATATTTCAATTTCCTCCAAAATTTCAGGGAAAAGCCGCAGTTTTAGTTATCATTCGTTAATTATCACTAATTATTACTTCTTTTTATATCGCTTGCGATACATCGCAGTATATTTGTATCGCAAACGACATAAACAAATAAAAACAACAAGCATAATTATGAAACCAAACTTTTATCAATTCAGCGCAACTTCTTTACAAGGTAAAGAAATAGACATGAAATCCTACGAAGGAAAAATAGTACTGGTAGTGAATACTGCCAGCAAATGCGGTCTTACTCCTCAGTATGAAGGACTGGAAAAACTGCATAAAGAATACAAAGACAAAGGGCTGGTTATCCTGGGATTTCCCTGCAACCAGTTTGCCAACCAGGAACCCGGAACAACGAAGGACATATCTGAAGGATGTCTGATTAATTACGGCGTAAGCTTCCAAATGATGTCTAAAATTGACGTGAACGGACCCACCGCACATCCTATCTACAAATATCTGAAAAAGGAACTGAAAGGTTTTCCGGGGAGTGAAATCAAATGGAATTTCGGAAAATTCCTGATTGACAAAGACGGTAATCCTTACAAACGGTTTTCGCCACTCACAAAACCCGAAAAATTACGGAGTGATATTGAAAAATTACTGGCAAAATAAATCCGGGAATTTTAATAATCGAATTTTATTCTACAAAATTTTTCAAAAAAAAAGAGACCAATGACCTACGAACAACTAAAACTCGATAACCAGCTTTGCTTTCCTTTTTACGCCGTATCGAGGCTGATAACAAGGGCCTATCAGAATGACCTGGATGCGCTGGGGATAACTTACCCGCAATATCTGGTGATGATGGTGATGTGGGAACACGAGGAGCTGTCGGTGATAGAAATAGGTGAGAAACTGATACTGAACACCAACACCATCACTCCACTGCTCAAAAGAATGGAAACAATGGGCCTGATAACCCGTGTTCCGTCTGAAACCGACCACCGGAAGGTAATGATTACGCTCACTGCGAAAGGAAAAGCCATGAAGGAACCGGCCGCCGAAATACCGTTGCGCCTGGTGAAAAAAATGAATATTGACGTTGAAAAAACCAATATCGATGAGATTAATCAATTAAAATCAAAATTATCTCAACTGATTTCACTTCTTAAGAAAATAGAACAGTAAATTCATACCTGATTGCAGTTTCATTAAAAATCCTTTATAAATCCTTTATATTTACAAAACATTAATTTAACAATTAACGTAAAATGAAAAAATATCTTCTGCTTATAGTTCTGCTTATCATGAGTTTATCCACCTTTGCACAGTTGGGGGTGGTAAAAGGACGGGTATTCAATGCTAAAACAAACGAGCCGATAGAGTTTGCCACGTTGCAGATTGAGGGAACCACCATTGGCTCCACTTCCGACCTGGACGGCAACTTTATTTTCACCGGTATCAAGCCCGGATTTAT
>CALMZF010000015.1 GCA_937870645.1 uncultured Paludibacter sp.
TTACAACAAATTACAAACGTTTCTGTGTTTTTTATCGGACAACTGTGATTTTTTTATAGAAAGTGATAAACCAATATTAATCTTTCATACATCGTACCGAATGTCCGTTGGTATCGAAATCGGTATTTACCGACACATTGGAAGCATCATAATGCAGCACAAAGACCGTGTACATGTATTTATTCTCTACTGTGGATGACCACCAGGAGGTCAGTTCTTCCTTTCCCGAAAAAGAAGCCGCATCGGCATCATACTCTCCGGCTGCCACAGCCGAGAAACCACTCTTGTTATTGGGACTTGATTCGAGTTTTTTCCAGTTGGCTGTTTTGAGTTTATCACCGGCAAAACGGTTGTCGCCCTGTGAGGTAATCAGTATTTTCCATTCATCTGCTGAGGGGATATGCCACCCTTCGGGACAAGCCCGGCGTGCCGCCGAAAAGGTGTAGAGGTATCCGAATACCGGCACATTTTTGGGGTCATTATCATACGCCCAGCATCCTGCATCGGTTTTATAGGCCAGATTTTCGAGCATCCAGGTTTGAGTACCGATGGTAATGGTTTTATAAGTCTTACCGTCCCGTGTATCGGTAAAGGTACCCGTTACCTGAGCATCTATTGTACATACAAGCAGTCCAAAGAATTGAACCAGAATAAACAATCGGTTTTTCATGGAATTATTTCGAATGTATCGAAATTTTTAAGAATTCTGTTTTCCCGGAAATGAAAGAGGAAGACAGGATTGCCGGTCTTCCTCTCGTAGAGTGAACATTTTATTGAATCTCGATCATACGTGCAGTTTTGGGTTTGGTTTCTTCCTTTTTAGGTACCAAAACTGTAAGTATTCCTTTTTCGTAACTTGCCGTAACCTTATCGGCATCGGCAGTAGCAGGCAGGGTAAACGAACGCGTGAAAGCCTGATAGCTGAATTCTCTTTTAGTAAAACGTCCGCCGTGTTTACCCTTTTCATCTTTGGTTTCAATTTCTTCCTGCTTTTCGGAAGAAACGGTGAGCACATCGTCCCTGACTTCAATGTTGAAGTCTTTCTTCTCAAGTCCCGGAGCCGCTACATCAATCAGGAATTCTTCCTCATTTTCACGGATATTTACCGAAGGCAGTGTTGTATCGGTTTTTGAAAAATTCCTGATTGACCAGTCAAATAAATCGTTATCAAAGAAGCGGTCCAGCGGTGATTGTGTGAATCGTACCAGTGACATAATTTGATCCTCCTCATTCTGTTAAAATTAAACATAAGCTTAACTTCAGTTGGTCAATGTATATCGGTTCTGTTACCCTTACTATTTAAACAATCCAGAAGAAATTCTGTTTGATTGGGTTTAAATTTTTATCGATATTTTTTATAATTGCTTTATGTTGGAAAATTTTTCCTCAAAATATGAATTTTTGCCTGCTGTTCGTGCTCTACTATGATTACCCTTACATCGGCACCCTCGTCATTAACAACCAGTTTAGCACCGGCAATGAGTTCGTGATTTTTTTGTTTATGCTCCTGGTCGCAGAAATACACCTTATAGTCGGCATCCTTCTCATGCTCAACAATCGAAACCTTTTTTGCCATTTATCAATCTCTTTTTAGTGTAAATTCAGTGTTTTGTCTTTACAGTTTTCGGTTTCGCAGTTTTCGGTTTCGCAGCATCGTGCGTTGTATGCTTATTGCAGGGACTTTTTTGGGGTTTTTCGAGATAAACTCCTATACATTTATCTTTGAAGTTGACACACACCTGACAGACCTGCAGGAACTCGTCGGTGGTATCAGAGTACAGAAACATACCAATCTGCAGTGCCGAAAGTCCGTAGGTGTCAATAAACATAGCCACCATTTTGCGTTCTTCCGTCAGCAATTCCCGGGTGTTTTTATCCATTACATAGACACCAAAACCTTCTTTTGTAAAATAAAGGGGTTCTTCGTTCATAAATTTATTCGGTTTATTCTCTTTTTATGCATTGTCTGCATGTAGTCTTATAAAATCCAGAATTAGCTCGAGACTTTTATTAATCCCAATTTTTCCGGTATTTACCGAGAGGTCGAAAAGTGTTGAGTTCGTCCAGTCCATTCCGGTAAACGTGCTGATATAAAGCCCCCGGTCTTTATCACTTTGCTTTACGATGCTGGTTGCTTCCTCTTCGGTTATATTGTACAAGCCCTGTATCCGGAGGATGCGGAACTGTATATCGGCATGCAGACTGATATCTAACCGGTTGGGAAAATCGCGAAGTACATGAAAACCACAGCGACCGATGATGACGGCTGAATGTTCGGTTGCTATGCGTTTGATGATTTCGGACTGGGCGGCAAACAATTCCTGTGAAGTGGGCACAAAAATCCGTCGCGATGGAATATATACATTCGGAACTGTACCGTAATATTTCCATAGCGATTTCCAGAGTGGTTCTACCCGCTCTTCCTGCGATGTTACATCCATCAGGTTGGCTGAAAACTGTCCGGCAGCTTTGGCTACAATTTCACTATCAGCATAATACATATTACGCTTTCGGGCAATTTGCTGCCCGATGTAAGCTCCACCGCTGCCAAATTCACGACTGATGGTAATGATTAACGGTTTTTTTTGATCCATTTTTTACCTCTTTTTGTTAATTATCAAACAAAATACTGTAATTTTGTGCATTCGCCCTGAAACAGCTGATTTCAGATATTTTAGTCGTATCAGTTTTTTTACGGCAGGTCAACATTCCAAACAAAAAGGAATTAGATGGACTTTCTCCTGATAATTATAACAGTTGGCCTCAGTTAAACGTTTCTTTTGCAACGTGAAAAATGTATATATTTCCTTAATATCTAAAGAAATAAACCTCCTGAAGTGTTGTTTCTGGAGATAGAAAAAGAGCAATACACCTCACATTGTCAGGAATTTGACGTATTACTGAAGCTGAAATTTACTTTCTTCCGAAAAAAATCACCCCTTACAACGATCCTTACAGTTACATCATCTTCATTACGCTTAATTGTATTGAAGACAGATAAGAGTTATGTGTTTATTCTTTTGGCAAACAGCCGCATTTTAAAAATTATTCAACTATATATCAATTCATTACAATTAAACCATTTACAAAAATGAAAACTTTCATTGCTTCTCTCGTTTTCGCCCTCCTGAGCATATCGCTCCTGGCACAATCACCGGTAACACTGAAACTGAACCTCGAAAAAGGCAGGGTGTACAAAGTAAAAAGCACCAGCAAACAAGCTATCCAGCAAACAGCCAACGGACAGCAGTATGCTATCGATGTATTATCCAATACTGTTTTCAGTTTCCGGGTACTCAAACAGGAAAATGATGTCATGGATATCTCTTTCAAACTCGATACCATTGCCTCCAAAATAAGTTCTCCCATGTTTTCGCGCGAAACTAATTCGACAAAACCGGGCACCGAACCGCTCGAAAAAATCATGAATAAAATGAGTACCTATAATATTGTGGCCAAAATATCAACCGCCGGTAAATTCCTTCAGTTTGTCAACCTGGGCAAATACACCGACAGCATTCTCTTTGTGCTCGATTCGGTTCCCGCTTCCAAGCGCGACGATGCCCGCAAGCAGGCAATCGCTCTCCTGAAAGAATCAGCCATCAAAAGCATGATTGAACCCATATTTTCATATCTGCCCGAAAAACCGGTCAATATTGGCGATACTTGGGAAACCTCTTACTTCAACGTTTCGGCTACTCTGTCCATCCTGTTGTTGAACACACACAAACTGGAAGGAATTGAAAACAACCTGGCACGGGTTTCAGGAACATCCGAAGCAGAATCAATGCCTTCGACCGATCCGGCAGCCAAAATGACACAGGAACTGAAAGGAACTTCGACTTTCGACAGCACGATAGATCTTATCACCGGTTTGTCGATTCGTAACAAATCGAAAAGTCATTTCGAAGGGGTAACAAAAATGATGAACGGCACTACTGAAATGGTGATGCCCATGAAAATTGACGGCGACACAGAAACCGTAATCAGTAAATAAACCGTCTGAAAACAATATTTACTGAAAAATGATTCGCAAATTATTAGTTGTTCTGATGTGCCTGACTGCACTATCGGCGAATGCCCGGCAGGTAATTACCGGCAGCCTTACTGACAAGGAGACACAAAAACCCGTTGAAAATGCCAGTGTGGAATTGGTACTATTGCCCGACAGCAGCACCGTGGAGTTGGCAAACTCGAGTTCCGAAGGACTTTTTATACTCTACAAGGCCGATACCACGCGTACCTATTGCCTGCGGGTAAAACACCTGGTTTATAAAACACTGGTAATGCCACTGGCCAAAAAGAAAAGCTCTATAAATAACGTGGGGACTATTACCCTCGAACCCAACACTTTCAACCTCAAAGAAATAGTGGTGAATGGTTCCAAAGTGACGGTAACCGAGCTGGGCGACCGAACCGTGTATGGCATCCCTGATGGTTTCAAAAAATCATCGTCCGACGGACTCGACGTGCTTCGCAAAGTACCGGCTGTGCAGGTGGACTACCTCAACGAAGATATCACGGTGAATGGGAAAACAAATATCAGAATAGAAGTGGATGGAGTAACCCGCGACAAGGGTTACCTGAAACGGCTGCATCCCACACAAATCAGCAAAATGGAAATCATCACCAGCCCGTCGGGTAAATACGATGCCGATGTGGATGCAGTGATAAACGTAATAACCAATCCTGCCATGCGCTACGGACTGAAAGGAAGTGCGTATGCCGGCTATTTTCCGTTCAGCACACGTTCTCAAATGGGCATGATGAACGGAAGCCTCGACTACGGTTTCGAAAAAATATCCTATTATATTTCTGCCAATGGAATATTACAGGATATTGGCATCAATTCCACCATGAAAAGGGTGGCGGGCACGACCAATATTAACCAACATAGTGATATTGGTATGAAAGTCGGTATGGGAAATGTGAATGTTGGACTGATTTATGACCCCGACGAACTGAACGATATTAACCTGAATATTGCCTACAATAACATGTCGAACCGCTCGGAAGTGGATGCCTGGAACTACAATCTAACGAACAATATCCGCAGCATTTTCAGAAATCAAAACAATTCCAACAACAAAAATGACGGACTTAACACATCGCTGTTCTACAAGCACAAATTCAAAAAGGATACACAGCATGGACTGGAAGCAGAACTGAAATATTACAACAGTCTGAATAACAATACAACCAATAATTTCAGAAACGTTTATTATAATCCCCTTGATACATCGGAGGTTTCATCCGGTCCGTGGCTGGAGGAACTCACCAACACCCGGGTTCGTACCCTTAGCGGTCAGACGAATTACACCCTGCCTTTCGACAGCGTATATTTCTTTAATACGGGTATCAGTGGAAATTATAATCATTACCGCACAGACAACACCAGCCCGCTGACCCAGGCTGCTGATATGGATTACCGCGATTTAAGACTGGGAGGTTATGCCGAACTGTCGAGAAATTTTAAGAAGGGAAGCATTAAGGCGGGTTCGAGATTCGAAACCTCACACATTACCATCAATTCTGCCGAAAGTGGAAACTACTTTTCCCCACTTCCCTACGCCAATGCCACCTGGAAGCTCAATGACAATCACAATTTCAAAGTGGCTTACTCGCGCCGCGTTATCCGTCCGTCCAGTGCACAGCTCAATCCTTTTGTCAGTGTAGTGGATAGCCAGACGATCAGTCGTGGTAATATCAATCTGAAACCGGCTTACCGCGATAATTTTCAGTTTACATACAACCTGAAACTCGGTATTAAAAAAGTTACGCTCAACATTTCACCACAACTTTTTTACGAATACAAAACCGGATTAATTCAGAATATTATCAGTCGCAACAGCCAGACCGGTGTTTTCGAAAATGTGCCGACCAATATTTCCAACGGTTATGAAACCGGAAGTGCGCTGTCGGTCAATTCGCAGATTGGTAAAGTCTTGTTCAATTCCAACTTCAGGTATATGTTTTATCACATCGACAAGTACCTCGATCAGATTAATGCCACCAACCGGCAGAGCTGGAACTGGAATTCATTTGTTATGTTTCCCCTGCCTCATGATTTTCAGTTTATGTCCGTATTCAATTTCAGCGGACCGGTGCTCGACGGGCAAACCGAAACAAAATCGTCGCCCTTCTACATGCTGGGTGGCGGCAAACAATTTAAGGGAAATCATACTCTGCGGCTTTTCTTCTTTAATCCGTTTCTGGGAAAATTTTTCGACAGCAAATCCACCATACGAAACAATACCGTATATCAGCAAAGTGATTATTACCTGAAATCAAACCTTTCGTTTATGCTCATGTATGCCTACAGTTTCAAACTGGGTAAAACCATTGAAAAAGAGAAACATAATGTAGAACAACAGCTTCAGGACAATATCATCAAAATGCCAATCTCCCTCTGATTATCATAGAATTGATTATTCCAAAAAAACATTAGAACAGTCTGTTTTCGGGCAGGCTGTTTTTGTTTCATATTATCGCCATTTAAGGCAGTTGAAATCCACATTTTCGTAAAAACAAATGCTGGTTTGAACAATTCCTTAACTCTGTTGTTAGAGTTTTATTAATTAACATTTCACCAACCAATAAACTACAACTGACATGGTTTTCGACATTGATATGATCCGCAAAGTGTATGCCTCACTTCCCGAAAAAATTAATCAGGCAAAAAAAACATTACAACGCCCACTCACCCTTACTGAAAAAATATTATTTGCACATCTCTCACCGGGTGTTCCCGTAAGCGATTATATCCGCGCTACTGATTACATTGATTTTGCACCCGATCGGGTTGCCATGCAGGATGCCACAGCTCAGATGGCTTTACTCCAACTGATGAATTCCGGTCGAACCACGGTAGCCGTACCTTCAACCGTTCACTGCGATCACCTCATTCAGGCTCACATCAATGCAGCTACCGACCTGCAAACTGCCAACACAACCAATAATGAAGTGTATCAGTTTCTGACCGATGTTTCGAATAAATACGGCATTGGTTTCTGGAAACCGGGAGCCGGAATTATTCATCAGGTGGTACTCGAAAACTATGCATTCCCGGGTGGAATGATGGTAGGAACAGACTCTCACACGCCCAATGCCGGTGGTCTGGGAATGATTGCCATCGGTGTGGGTGGTGCCGATGCAGTGGATGTAATGGCCGGACTTCCTTGGGAACTCAAAATGCCTAAAATAATCGGGGTAAAACTCACCGGGAATCTTTCGGGCTGGACATCGTCCAAAGATGTAATCCTCAAACTTGCCGGTATCCTGACTGGAAAAGGCGGAACAAATGCCATC
>CALMZF010000016.1 GCA_937870645.1 uncultured Paludibacter sp.
TTACTCCCAGTCCGTTTTTTTTCAATCTATAAAGCGGCGGATTTGGGATGCTTACGAAGCATTATCAGTGATTGTTCCACGAATAGTTTGCGTGAGTTGCTGGGCAAAAATCGAAGTAGTTACAATAACTAAAATAACTGTGGATAAAATTTTGCGTATCATATAATTTTTATTGGATTTTTAGATACCACAAAATTAGGGAGGGAAGTTTCTTTAGACAATACTGATTTATCAGTAATTATTGAAGGATTATATTATTCCGAGTTTGGAAGCTGTGATTATAGCCTCCATCGAATTATTTGCTTCCAATTTTTCTAAAACACGTTGGCGATGTGTGTTTACAGTATGAACACTAATGGAAAGTTTGTCCGAAATTTCTTTGCTCAACAATCCGTATTTTACCATCTTAAGTATTTCAATTTCTCGAGCAGAAAGAGCAGTGTTAACATTTTCTTTTGTATCAATAAGAGGAATGAATTTCCCCGTGCGATAGTTTAAAATCTGGCTCTTGATACCGGAATTTACATCTTGATTGGGTGAAATATCCAATATACTCAAGGCGAGCCAGAAATTTCCTCTTTTATCGAGTTCAAGAACTTGTTGTTGTTCAACCACACGGACATATTGATTTGATGCATTTAAAATCCGATATTCATTGATGAGCTTGTAATTCGTTTTTTCATCTTCCGAAAAATTCATCAATAATTTAATGATAGAAATACAGTTGTGGTTAAGCATTGCGTAATCATCAGGATGAACTTTATCATCAATAAAATGATTGCTGTTTTCTTCCAATAATTCGGACGAATACCCTAAAACAACTCCGGCATTTTGAGAGTGGAAAACGTGTTCTCTCTTATACATATCAAAAACTGTAACAATGGAATTTCCAATGTCTGCCAGTTTTTGCAAAATAGGCTTGTTCAGTTCCAAAATGGAATAATCCAACTCATCAGGAACAAAATTCTGCTGATGAAGTAATTGCAGGTAAGTTTCGTGATATTGTTTTACGTTTTTTTGGCTCATTTACGGGTATTTCAGAATAGGAAATTACTCAATCACTCCAAAATCTGCAATATGTTCATCCACATAGGCTGCAATAATGGCAGTTTGTTCCTCTTCTATCACAAAATAGCGTTCTTCTAATTCATCAAACACTTCAAAATCTACATACATCGCAGTAAATTCCTCTTCGGTGGTTTCGCGTTCCAAAGCTTCTTTGTTGGCATCATAAATTTCTTTGGCTTTATAAATAATTCGTGCCATCTCGGTAGCTCCGAATATTTTCAACGCTTTCGCTACCGGATTATCGAAGATATAGCCTCCGTAGCCATTTTGGATGAGTTGCACAAAACCGCCTTGTGTAATTTCTTCGCGCATAAAATGGTAGGCAAGAAGCGTGTGCTGATTGCCGTTGAGTTTGATCATATTCTCAGCCGTTAGATTTCCACCAACGGCATCTAAATAAGCATCGGTAAATACTTTTAGGAATTCATCCATTCCTTTTTCAGCAGCGGAAGCAAGAGATTTATCAGAAATTTGTATCATTTAAATATTAGTTTTTTAATGAATGTAATGAGGTATTATGGGTTTATCACTAATTATCTACAAAGATAAGCCCGTTTAAATCAGCATTGATTTAGAACCATGTTTATTTTCCCAAAAAGCTTATCAGATAGAAATTTTATACACGAATATCTGCCATACAACCTCCCTTTTCAAGATTTTTCGCACTTCTCCAAGTCCCCCATGGGGGAACCAACGGTCGGCGTAAGCCATTTAGGGGGCTTTATATCAACACTTCCGCACTGTATGCCGGAATTGTAATCTGCAATTTTCCATCCGATAATTTGAATTTGTTTCCAAATGTAGCTTTGAGGTTTGTGTTTTTCAAACTTGCAGGTAATGTTATTTCCAGGTTTTTTTCTGCTTTCGAATTATTAATGAGCACAATGGCTTCTTTGTCGAAATACTTCCGGGCATAAGCCCAGCTTTCTGTTTCGGTTTTAAGGTTGATGAAATCACCATAAATCAGTACCGGATTTTCGCTACGCAAGTGTGTGAGCGTAGCAACGCGGTTCCAGAGTTTGGTTTCCCGGTTGTTCAACCCTTCGAAACGCATCATGCGGCGGCAATCCGGGTCGTTGGCACCGGTCATCCCTATTTCGTCGCCGTAGTAAATCACCGGAACACCCGGAATAGTCATAATGAAAGTCTGCATCAGCGCCATTTTATCGTAAGCGGTGCTGTCGGTAATGCCAATATCGCGGTTCCAGCCGGCCGCCTTGCTGTCTTCACCGAATTTCAGATCGCCCGAAGCATAGGCCATAAAGCGGGGTTTGTCGTGATTGCCGGAGATATAGCCCATCAGGTTGTGATAACCGTAGGTGTTAAAACTGGTTTGTAACACGTTATAAATCCGTTGCATATTGGGCACGCCCACTCCTTCGAGCGTGGTAGATGCTTCGTCGAACACGTTAAAATCAAACTGCCCGTCGAGCATGCCGGTATTCAGGTAACTGCCAATCAGTTCGGGACTTCCGTAAGTTTCGCCAATCTGATACACACCTTTGCCGTTATTATTTTGTTTGATTTTCAGGGTGAGTGCCCGCCAGAATTCTTCGGTGATGTGCTTGCAGGCATCGTGGCGAAAGCCGTCGAGTTTGAACTCATTGAGCCAGTACATGGCCGAGTCGGACATCATGCTGATAACCTTCGGGTTAGCAAGATCAAAAGTAGGCATAAAGGTGTCGAACCAGGTGGTGAGCCGGTGGTCGTTCCAGCGTTCGGTATTGAGGGTGCCGTCGGGCAGATAAAGCGATGTGAAAAATTCGGGATGTTGCTTGAAAAGCGGATGCAGTTCATGAATATGATGAGCCACATAATCAAGCAGCACGTTCATGTTTTTATCGTGGGCAGTACTTACCAGGTCTTTCAACTCCTGATTTGTGCCAAAGCGGTGATCCACTTTCGAAGAAGAAATCGGCCAGTAGCCGTGATAACCGGAGAATTTCGTCTTTTTCGGAGCGTAATATCCGTAGGGTTCTTCCGGATTTTGATTAACCGGTGAAATCCACAGTGTATTTGTACCCAGTTTTTTGAAATAATCATTCTGAATTTCATCCTTAACACCAGCCAAATCACCGCCAAAGAAATCCACTTTCGGATTTACATCGGGTCGGTTCATCGGCTTGTCGTTCTGTTTGTTGCCGTTTTTGAAACGGTCAATCAGCATAAAATACATGATTTGCGCATGGCGATCCTGTCGGGTAATGTCAGCTGCATTTGTCAGTACGTTGCCTTTTTGAAGCGGAATGAGCAGGTCATTGCTCGTACCCCATTCGTTCATGGACCATACTCGAATAAACGAACGATCGAGTTTTTCTGCTTCCATTGGAATGTTGATGGTTATTATTCCGTTTTCGTTTTTCACAAAATTTTCGGGTAACAGGTAATTCTGCCAGTACACAAAAATTTTCGTTGCATTGTTTTCAGCTGAAATCGTAAATTTTCCGTTTTCAATCTTATCCGTATGCAACACCGGAAACTTATCCGAATTTCCTTCTACCTGCAAGATGGAGTTGAATTTTCCGTAACCGTTATCAACCTTGTTCGGGTTATTGGCATCGTGGTTCTGATCGCCGTCAAGCACCATTTGGTAGAGGTAAGTACCGGGACTTAAATTGAGTGTCACTTCGTACAATCCTTTGTCGTTGAGCACCAAATCAGGTGAAAGTACCGGCGCCCAGTCGTTCATCTGACCGGCAATCTGCACTTTTTTATAGGTTTTCCCCTTGGGATCGTACGTAAATGTATAGTCCACTTTATCCGTTTTGCGGCAAGGCACTGCGTAAGGCACGCCTTTCACCCAGATAGTGGTGTTGAAAAAAGCCGGTGTCTCGGGTGTAATGTTCAGCGTGATGGTAGTTTTGTCGGCTGATAAAGCGGCATTTGATCCGGGAATGCTGATGCTGTCAATTTCCGAAACATTCAGAATATAATCCTGTGTAAACACGTTGTTTACACCCGATTTCAGTGTCAGAAGCGTGTTCAGGTTGATGTTGTTATTACTGTCGGCAGGCAGATTGAGCCCGGTTTTAGTGCACGCGGCCAATGTCAGTACAGACAGGAAAAGAAGGGTTATTTTTCTCATACTTTTTATTTTTGTAAATTAATATTTTATTTCAGGAATAGAATGGCTTTCAGATTTGTTATTTCCTCCTCCTTATTTTCTGCTTTGCGGTTTCCTTCCAGATTGAAAACCACCAGTTTGTAATTGGTGCCGTTAAGTGTTGTTTGTTCGGGACTTAATTCGTTTTTATCATTTTGAACGGATGTAGAAATCAGTTTGTCCAACGGAATAACAGTGGAAACCTTGCCGTTTTGCAGAATTTCTACCTGCGTGTTTTTTAATTCGACTGACAAACTGTCACTTTTGAATAGATTATTGTCGTTGAAATCCTTGGTTAATCTGATATATGTGCTGTAATCAGCTATCTGCAATTCGAAGTCATTTTCATTTGTATAAAAGGAAAAAAACTTCTCGGTATTTT
>CALMZF010000017.1 GCA_937870645.1 uncultured Paludibacter sp.
AGCAACACCGGCTATAAATCCGAGAAAAGAGCCAAAGCCGGCTTTGAGCGCTGCGGTAGATTGTTTTCCACCGGTCAGTTCACCAATCACCGCACCTGCAAACGGACCGATAATAATTCCCCATGGACCCAGAAAAATGCCCACCACCATTCCAATGGCACATCCCCAAACTCCCCGTTTGCTTCCTCCGAATTTTTTTGTTCCCCAAATCGGAATATAATAATCGAGCAGTGAAACGGCAATAACAATGATAGCCCAAAAGATAAGAAATTCGACAGAGAATTGAATTTTTTCCGTAAAATGAAGCAGCAGAATTCCGCCGTAGCTCAGTGGAATTCCCGGTAAAACAGGAAGTACAGAACCAATAATGCCTGCAATGATACACAAAACCCCCAAAAAAATTAATAGCGCATCCATATCAAACCAATTTGTAATAAGTGTCACACAAAGATAGAAATAAAAAGAGGTTTGAAAAGAAAAATGTATAAATTTGTAGAGGAATTAAATGGTAACAATTCAACCTGGAACAGTGTATGATGGAAGGAATTAATAAGCATATAGTCAGCGAGATAAAAGAAATATTCACCAACAAACCATATAATTTGGGAATTGCCCTGAGCGGTGGCGGCATTCGCGGAATGTGTCATGCCGGTGTAATGAAAGCACTCGAAGAATACGGCATTAAGCCCGATATAATTGCCGGAGTAAGCGCCGGAGCCATTGTAGGGGCGCTCTATGCCGATGGATATTCACCCGATGATATAGCCGGATTTTTTGAACATGTGGCATTTCGTAAAATGACCAAAGTAAGAATTCCAAACGGTGGACTGTTTGGCATCGAAAGTTTCGAGAAATTTCTGGCCGGTAAGTTGCGGGCAAAAACCTTCGAAGAGTTGAAAATTCCATTACGCATCGTAGCTACAAACCTGGACAGAGGCGAGAGTGTGGTTTTCACCAGCGGAAATCTCCTCGATGCCATTATTGCATCATCCACATTTCCGGTGCTTTTCACCCCGAAAGTAATCAACGGCGAGAATTACATCGACGGGGGCGTGTTCAAAAACTTTCCGGTGAGCATTATCCGCGACGATTGTGAAAAGATCATCGGCATCAATGCCAGCCCGCTTGTGGCCGATAAGTATAAAATGTCGGTACTCAATGTTGCCATCCGTTCATATAACTTTATGTTCAAAGCCAATATCCTGCACGACAAGGAATTGTGCGATTTTCTGATTGAACCGGTTGATATGGCCAATTATGAAACATTTGAAACCGAAAAAAGCCGTGAAATTTATGAACTTGGATATCAAACCGCCAAAGATATGATTGAAGGAAGATTAAAGGAAAATAAAAATAAAAAACAGTTTCAGTACGAATGACAAAAAAGAACTATTTAACGAATAAATAGTGTTGGAATGAACAAAAAGTGTGGAAAAATGAATTATTTTGATTAATTTTGTGCCAAATTACAAACAAAAAACAATAAAATTATGCTATCAGTATCAGAACGTTTAGCTTCGCTCGCACCTTCGGCAACACTTGCCATGTCACAAAAAAGCAACGAGCTTAAGGCACAGGGAATTGATGTGATTAATTTGAGCGTCGGTGAACCCGATTTTAATACACCGGATCATATAAAAGCTGCTGCAAAAAAAGCGATTGATGACAATTTTTCGTTTTATTCGCCCGTACCCGGATATCCGGCTCTGCGCAAAGCTATCTGCGAGAAACTTAAAACCGAAAACGGTCTGGACTACACACCAGAGCAAATTGTATGTTCCAACGGAGCAAAACAATCGGTTTGTAACGTTATTCTGGCCGTAATTGGCAAAGGCGATGAAGTGATTATTCCTGCTCCTTATTGGGTAAGCTACCCCGAAATGGTGAAAATAGCCGATGGTACAAATGTAATCGTTTCTGCCGGAATCGAGCAGGATTTCAAAATTACTCCGCAACAACTCGAAGAAGTCATCACTCCCAAAACCAAAGCTATAATACTTTGCTCGCCTTCCAACCCCACCGGGAGTGTTTATTCTAAGGATGAGCTGAAAGGGTTGGCCGATGTACTTGCGAAATATCCCGATATCATTATTATTTCTGACGAAATATACGAACACATCAACTACGGTGGTGCACACGAAAGTATCGCTCAGTTCGAAAATGTACGCGACCGAGTAGTGATTGTTAACGGTGTGTCGAAAGGATATGCCATGACCGGATGGCGTCTGGGCTGGATTGCAGCACCAAAATGGATTGCCTCAGCCTGCAATACCTTACAGGGACAGTACACCTCTGGTCCGTGTTCTATTTCCCAGAAAGCTTCGGAAGCTGCATATACGGGCGATCAGACCTGTGTGGGTGAAATGCAGAAGGCATTCGAACGCCGCAAAAATCTGGTGGTGAAAATGGCACGTGAAATTCCGGGTCTGAAAACAAACGAACCGAAAGGTGCCTTCTACATTTTCCCCGACTGCAGTGCCTATTTCGGAAAATCCTTCAACGGAACCACCATCCATAATCCGGAAGATTTAGCGCTTTTCCTTCTTGCCGAAGCTCACGTAGCCTGTGTGGGTGGAACCGATTTTGGAGCGCCCACATGTATCCGCATGTCTTATGCCACTTCCGATGAAAATTTGGTGAAAGCTTTCGGATGGATTAAAGAAGCATTGGCGAAACTCTCATAGGCATTATACACTATTCCGGTAGCTTTTTCCCGGGAATAATAAAAGCGAAGTAACGGATTTCTGTTGCTTCGTTTTCTTTTTTAAAAATACCCATTTCAGGGTATTGATTTCATATTATTAGTACAATAAATTTGCAAAAGTGAAATTGAAACAAAAATTTTAACTTAAAAAGAGATTAAAATGAAAAAGAATTACCTGATTGCAATTGCTGTTTTCCTGAGCACAAGTGTGTTTGCTCAGCTTGCCTTAGTCACAACTTTTACGACTGATAATGAACCGAAACAGGAGCAAATCCGTGAAGACAATTACTTCAAGGGTCATTTGTATTATTTCGGACAGGGAAGTGCTACAAGCAGTCAACTCTATAAAACAGATGGAAACACAATAACTTTAGTGAAAGATTTTGGTCCGGTAGTTCCCGAAGGCGAAACCTCATCGGGTATTTCCATTTCGAATTTTAACCAAACTTCAGATAAACTTTTTTTTACACGCTTTTCATTTAGTGCCAAATCAGATGCTTTTACGGAATTGTGGGCTTCCGATGGTACAACTGCAGGTACAGTCAAAATAGCGTCATACCGGTATGCGGGAACCGGCAGGTTTGGCTTTGTGCTCAACGGAGAGAGTAACGGCACATACCATAAATACCAAAACAGCATTGGTAATAAGCTGATATTGAATGCTTACAATCCCGATGACCCCGGTACTACACTCATTATGTGGGTTTCGGATGGAACGGCTGCAGGTACCAAACCATTGCTCGACAATAGTGGCGGAAAGGTGTACGGTGGTGTGTTTTTCGGAACCCGAATGAACGGCAAATACTATTTTGGCGCCCGTCCGCAAAATTCCATCGACCCGGGAGGATATCTGTATGAAACCGACGGAACAGATGCCGGAACCAAAAAAGTGAATTCAGGCTTGTTCTATATGAGCTCAAACACAAGTGAACCTCTGAACGGCAAAATGTTGTTCTGGGCCAATACAGTGAATGAAAATTATGGGCTTTGGGAAAGCGACGGAACTGATGCCGGTACAAAACCATTTGCAGGACTGCCGGGAACAAACGGAAAAAAAACGTATTATCAGTTGGGACTTGATTTAGCAAATGATGGCAAGCAGGTTTATTTCACTATTCAGCCTACAGCAGCAGTCAGAACAGCCGAAGTTTGGGCAACCGATTTTACTCCCGGAAACACCCGGAAAATAAGAGATGATTCGAAATTATTACCAAACAAAATTATGTTAGGGAATGGCTACGCTTACGTTGAGTACTGGGATTACAGTTTTGGTACTAATTCACAGTATCAACTTGGATACACCGATGGCACCGCTTTGGGTACAAAAACGTTATTAGAGAAAGGGGCAAGCTCAAGCAGTTTCGGTTTGTACCAAAATTGGTTGTATTTTCCTCATTATGAAAGCAAAAACGGTTACCTGTTTTCCAATGTTGAACTTTGGAGCTCTGATGGTACAGCCGGAAACACAAAGATGATCCACGATATCTATCCCGGTGAAGTTACATTTTATAATCCTCCGTTTAAGTATTCTTCTTCTCCCCGTTCATTTTTCAATCTGGAAGATGATTTGTATTTTGTTGCCAATGATGGGAATAACAAGAATTTGTATCGGCTCAAAGGCAGCGGAACATCCGTTGCAACTGTTGGTTCCGGAAAAAATGCCGGCTTGCTGCATGTTTTCCCCAATCCGTGTAAAGAATCCGTAAATGTAAGCTCCGCCGGTAATGAAGAATGGACACTAACTGATTTGCAAGGCAAAGTTGTGATGCGAACTATGCTGAATGAGGGTGATAATGCGTTGAATGTTAAAGAGTTGTCTAATGGAGTTTATTTAGGAATTATTCGCAATAAAACGAACGGAGCTACTTCTGTGGGAAAAATCATTAAGGAATAACCAATCCGGATTCAGTCAACATGCAATAATAAATGCCTTGTTTCAGAACATTTTAATGCATTTCTGAGTTTATTACTTCATACCAACAGAAATATATTTTAACTGAAAATCCCGACAATCTCTCATCTTATTTTCTGAAGTATGAAGTTAAAACTGCTATTCACTCTTTTTTTCGTATTTTTTGGTGCCTCCATATATGCCTTCACACCGAAAGCGGATGCATATCTGCAGCAATACAGGAAAGCGGCATATAGCGAAACGGGTTTGAAGGCATTAATAGACTTTTGCGGCGAATATAAAACCTATCCGTATGATACGCTGAAGAAATATGCTTCAGAAGCGCTGTTGCTTTCACGTCGATTACAGAATGAAAACTTCGAATTACAAAGTAAATTCTGGATGGCTACTTATTTTTACCGCACAAGCCAGCTGGATAGTGCCTTGAATATCTGCAATCAACTGGAAAAAAGCAAAATTCGGAATGTTCCCATCGACCGGAAAAACAAGTTGTTAATTAGCTCAATCCTGATAAAAAAAGGACAAAACCAGGAAGCAATAAGCAGATACTTTAAATTGCTGGAAGAATCGGATATTCAAAAGGATACGCTTTCGTATTTATCTGCAATGCACGGTTTAGGGTGGGCAAATATGGAAATTAATCGCACGGATGAAGCTAAGAAATGGTTGTTGAACGTACTTAATATGCCTGTATCTTCGAGATGGGAAGAAATAAAGATTCCCAGCTATATAAATCTGAGTACAATTCTTGGCATACAAAATAATCTGGATTCGGCTAACACGCTGATTCAGAAAGCAATTGAGCTTTCCGGGAAATTCAACAATCTGCTAAACGAAGCCAATTCCTATAATATATTAGCCAATATTTACTCAGCCCGCGGATGGAATCAAAAAGCAATCGATGCAGTGAAGAAATCCATGCAGATTCGTCTCCGGATTGGCGATCCTTTCTATATCGTTTCGGATCTGGCTCAGCTTTCCGGCATGTATGCCGAAATGGGAAATTATACGGAAGGTATCAGTTTGGCACTAAAGGCCTGGGAAATGACCAATGAAAAGCGGCTTGCTTCCAAAAAACCATTAGTTCTTGATGCGCTCTTCAAAAACTATTATGGTTCAGGTAACTATAAAAAAAGCACAGAAACATTGCTGCTGATTGACAAAATAAAGGACTCAACGAATATTGCTGTTTCTGCAGAAAAAATTTCAGAGATAGAAGCAAAATACGAACTTTCAAAAAAGGAAATAACTATAAAAAACCAGGAAAATGAGATTAACCGGAAAAATCTGATCATCTTGTTTGCCCTAATTTCGCTCATCGGAATTCTAATTACAGGTTTTGTGATTTATCGCTCACTCCAGTACATTCAGCAAACAAGAATTAAAACCATTGAACTCGAACAGCAACAAAAACTGACACAATCAATTTTTGAAACGGAAGAAAACGAAAAAACCCGCATTGGGGCCTCGCTTCACGATGGACTCGGGCAATTGCTTAGTGCCATAAAAATGAATATGCAGTTTATACAAAATCACCTGAACCCCGATAACCGCAGAGTGGATGAGGTATATAACAAAACACTTGATTTGGTGGAAGCTTCTATCCGGGAAACCCGCGATGTATCGCACGAGCTGGTAACTAATTTTATTATTTCCAAAGGATTCAAAACAGCTATTGAAGATCTTGTAAATAAACCGAATGGCAGTGGTTTAGAATTTGAAATTTCCATTCTCGATATTCCGAATACTGTAAGTGATACGATTAAAATCAACGTTTACCGGATAATTCAGGAATGTATCAACAATATTCTAAAACATGCACATGCCACAAAAGTGTACATCACACTCGAAGCTGACGAGGAATACATCCACAGCATAATCGAAGACAACGGGCAGGGTTTTGATCTTCAGACAGTGAAAAAGAATGGTATTGGCATTGATAATATCTGCACCCGCGTACATTTCCTGAAAGGAAAAATCGACATCACCTCACACCCCGGAAATGGAGCTATGATTGCATTTCATATTCCGATGGAATGATATTTGCTTTTTGTAAATTATAAATATTAAATTTTCTATCTGAAATCCAATCATTTATGCCTCAAAATCAAATCAACATTGCCATTCTGGACGACCATCAAATCATAATTGACGGATTGAAACTGCTGCTGGAAAGTGACAGCAATATCAATGTGGTTTTTGAAGCTACATCAGGCAGTATTTTTTTAAGAAAACTGACTGAAATCGACAGAATTGTTGATATTGTATTGCTCGATTTGATGATGCCCGAAATTAGCGGGTTTGAAATGGCTCTAATGCTCAAAAAAGATTATCCCGAAATAAAAATTATCGTATTGTCCATGAATATTGATGGAAAATCCATCACCGAACTCAAAGCCAAAGCCGGAATCAAAGGCTTTCTGTCAAAATCAGTGGATAAAACCGAACTGATGTTAGCCATAATGACCGTAAATAGCGGAGAAGAATATTTCAGCCAGGAAGCCGAACGCGAAATGGACAATTACGAAAAAATAAGCAAAGAACTGGAGCAAATAACCCTTACCAAACGCGAAATTGAAATTATCCGATTGATAGACAAGGGGTTGATAAATAAAGAAATAGCAAAAAAACTTTTTATAAGCGAGCAAACTGTAACCACACATCGGAAATCCATCTTGCGTAAAACCGGCGCTCACAATGTGAGTACTCTTCTGAATTTTGCAAGAAAAGCACATATCATTTAATTAGGAAATCCCACACATTCGAATCCAATAATTACGGAATCAACTCATAAATAAATCTCTTTATCTTTTCCTGAAAAATCCACACTGCCTGATGAAAAATGTTTTATCTTTGTAACAGGTAATTTTTTTAAGAAAGAAAACTGTAATATGGAAACAAAGAAAAAACTGGTACGTTCCAAAAACACAATGATAGCAGGTGTGTGTGCCGGAATAGCCGAATATTTTGGCATGGATGTAACATTAACCCGTATTTTATATGTGTTGGTGTCTGTATTTTCTGCAGCTTTTCCCGGAATTATTGTTTATTTAATTCTGATGCTGATTATGCCAAAAGCCGAATAGTAAACCTCTGAAAAAAGGATGATATGGAAACGGAAAAGAAACATTTCAAACGATCGGAAGACCGAATGCTGGCCGGAGTCTGTGCCGGAATAGCCGAATATTTCGGAATTGATGTAAAAATTACCCGCATTGTTTATTTCGGTTTTACGATACTCACCATTTTTTTTCCGGGGATAATCCTTTATCTGGCACTCATGCTGCTGATGCCCAGGGAAGGAAATTCTCCTACACCTTGAATTTCAGATAATTGCTCAATATGGAAACATTGAGAATGAAATAACTTAGCTAAAATACCTTTTATTAATTCTATAACAATTATTATATGCTTCTAATTCCCCCTTGAGGGGGTTAGGGGGCTTTTTATTTTGATTTTATCCAATTACCATAGCCACTGCATTTTCTGCGACGGACGCAGTTCGATGGAAGATTTTATCCGGTTTGCAATAGCCAAAGGGGTTACGAAATACGGATTTTCGTCGCATGCACCGCTGCCGTTTCACACATCCTGGAATATGAATCTGGACGATTTGCCCTATTATAAGCAGGAATTTTTCCGGTTGAAAGAGAAATATGTATCTGAAATTGAGCTTTTTCTGGGACTGGAAGTAGATTATATTCAGGATGTTTTCGATGCTCACAGTGATTTGTATGATACATCTGATTTTGATTACAAAATAGGGTCGGTGCATTATCTGGACCCGATGCCCGAAGGTGGTTTTTTCAGCGTGGATGGCAAGTTGTATAACTTCCAAAAAAAGATGAATGAAATTTATCGGGGTGATATTCGGATGGTTGTCGAACGGTTTTTTGAAATAAGCTCAAATATGGTTCGCAAAGGTGGATTTGATATTGTGGGGCATATGGATAAAATTTCGCAAAACGGAATGAATTGCAAGGGTTTTGACATTACTCAGCCCTGGTACCGAAAGTTGGCAACCGATTTGCTGCAACTCATTAAAGACAAGGGTTTGATGCTCGAAATCAATACCAAATCCTTTGCAGAACTCGGGATTACATACCCCGATGTACAGTTTTTTCCGGTTATCCGGGAAATGGGAATTCCTATACTGGTAAATTCCGATTGTCATTATCCCGATAAAATACTGGACGGATTTGGTCCGGTTTACGAGTTGTTGATACAGGCAGGATTTCAATCGAAGATGGAACTGACCGAAAAAGGGTGGGTGGAAAGCCCCCTAACCCCCTAAAGGGGGGACTTGTAGATTAACAAAACTTAAGCATACAATAAAGACTTTTAAAATAATATTTCTAAATTTCTCAAACACTCTCAGACGCTCTAACTCCCCCTTTAGGGGGGTGGGGGGCAGGGTTAGGGGGCCGCTCTCATTTTTATGAATTTCAAATTAATCTCTCCATATCGACCTACAGGCGACCAGCCCGAAGCTATCAGACAACTGGTGGACGGGATTAATATGGGTGTGCCCTATCAGACGTTGCTGGGTGTTACCGGTTCGGGGAAGACTTTCAG
>CALMZF010000018.1 GCA_937870645.1 uncultured Paludibacter sp.
GAAAATGCTTTTGTAGTGTATAATTTTGCCATTGTTCTTCAGGATCCGAATAATTCTACTCATCAACCCATCGACGAACCCCGGTTTACAGTGTCAATTCTCGATCAGAACGGAGGAAAAATTGATGACTGCGCCAATTATGATGTCAATGCTTCCAATGCCAGCGTGGAAGGCTGGCAGCAAATAAACTACGGTGGCAACCCCCTGTACTGGCGTGACTGGACCGCCGTAGGTATCAACCTCACTAAGTATATCGGTCAGTCAGTTACTCTGGAATTTATGTCGGCTAACTGCCGGCGTTCGGGACATTTTGGCTATGCTTATCTGGTAGCACATTGTCAGCCGCTTTATATTACTGTGGATTACTGCGCCAACGACCAATATGCAACACTGAACGCTCCGACAGGATTTACATCTTACCTCTGGAAAGATATGAACAATAAAATCATTTTTACCGGACAATCTTTTCCTCTGGCCAACGCCGATGTAGTGGAAGGAGACACCTATACCTGCGAGATGGTTTCGGCTACCGGATGCGATGTTGCACTATCGGCAACGATTTACCGCTTTTCACCCAATGCAGATTTTATTCACACACAGATTGATTGCGACAAGAAGAATAATTCGATCGATTTTTCCATCACCAATCCGCCCACACACGGAACTCTTGAATATTTGTGGAATTTTGGCGATGGCTCTACCTCCACCAGCCAAAATCCCGTTCATGATTTCAAATCGGTTACAGGTATGATTCCTGTTACACTCGTGGTGAAAAATCCGCCATCTTCCTGCACGGATTCTGTAACCAAAATGGTGGAGACGTTTTATCCGCCTTCGGTGCGTATTACGGGAGATTCCACCTATTGTCCCGGCGAAACGGTTACACTGAAAGGCTTCGGTGCTCACCACTACCGCTGGTTCGACGGCTCTACAGCCGATTCTGTGACAATCGGCAGGGATACAACCGTTTGGATGATAGGGTACTCCAGCAGCAACTGTCGAACAGATACAATAAAAATGAACATCAAACAGGAGCCGGACTGGGCTTTTACAACCACGGGCTCAGAAACGTTTTGTTCGGGTGGAAGTACGGTTTTGTCAGCCTCGGGTGCAGTTTCATACAACTGGAGCACGGGTGCAATTACCGATTCAATCCGCGTGAGCACTCCGGGAACATATACGGTAACCGGCAAAAATCCACGCGGTTGTCTGAAACAAAAAACCTTCATTGTTACCGAAGATCCCCTGCCTGATGTAAACTTTGAACTTTCGGCAACAAAAATTGATGTCCATAACAATGAGCTGACCGGCAGTATTGCATCGCAGAATGGTGTTATCTACAATTGGGACATGGGTGACGGAAAAACCGAAAAAGGGGCAAAAATTATCCATAAATATGAGGTTGACCCTGATGCCGTAAACTACACTGTTACATTAACAGCAGTGAATGCCAACGGGTGCGAAAACTCAGCTTCAAAAACTATCGGTGTTGTACTTTTTATTCCCAATGTATTTACCCCTAACGGCGATGGTATGAATGATAAATTTATGGAGGGAAAGAATATCAAGGTATTCGACAGAAACGGGAATATACTTTACGAAGGAAATAAAGGTTGGGATGGATACTACAAGGGTAAAAAAGCAGATAACGACACCTATTTCTATTATATCAAATACACCGATATTGACAGTACTGAAAAAACTGCAAAGGGATTTATTATGCTGAAAAGATAAATAACAAGGATAATGAATAAAAAACGAACCATATTGTTATTGTCTGCTATTGCCGTTTTTTTTTCGCTGCAGGCACAGACCACGACTTATGGTGACACCATATTTTTTGACAATTTCGGTGAACACACTCACCGGGTGGAGTGTCTGTATATGCCAGCCGGAAGTTACACTTTTGCCAGTGAAAACGGAGACCGGAATCAACGGGAAATTCAGGATAATTATTACGCAGTGGTAGATCCAAGGAATATAAGAGATGCCATTACTTCGGATTATTCTTTTTTCTGGACAGCTCCTACTCTTTCTGCTGTCACATCTTCCGGTTCCACCCGTTTTTATACAGCCGACCACACGCCAGGTGATATTAATGGGGCTGTGATGGTAGTAAATGCAGGGGAAACCGTCAATTACATTTATAAGCGAAATCTTACACATAAGACTGGTTACAGATATTTGCTTTCTTTTTGGATCTATGTGGTGGCAAAAAGTTCCCAGTTTTCGATGGAAGCAACCAACACCACGACCGGAAAAACTTATATTTACACAGGACCGTTGCTGACAGATGAAGGCAAATGGATTAAATACGATTTGAATTTTTCGGTTCCCATTTCAGCCAATATGACTACAAACGAGGTAACTATTGGTTTACAAAACAGAAATAAACTGATAACCGGAAATGACTATTATATCGATGATATACTTGTAAGCACACTACACACCGACCCACTCACCATTGATGTAAGCAACACCGGTCCTGTGTGCGAAGGTTCCCCAATTCAACTTATTGTCAATTCCGGGGGTGATGCTTTACCCTTCACCTATGCCTGGACAGGTCCAAACGGATTTAACTCGGCAGAATCTTCCCCAATACTTTCAAACAGCACTGCCAATATGTCCGGGGTATATAATGTAACTGTAACCGATGCGCTGGGGCAAGTAGCTACCGCAACAACAAACGTAAATGTAAATACTGTCCCAAAAAGCGATTTTTCAGTTTCAGGAAATACCATTGACAATAAAAATAATACAGTGACTTTCAATATTACACCTGAAGCCGGGGTGGAGTATGAATGGGATTTAGGTGACGGAACGAAGGAAAAGGGGTCAACTTTTACTCACACATATTCTATTGATGGCAACACATACGAGTACAAAATTCAATTAAAATCCACTATTTCTCAGGGTTGCAGCAGCACTACCTCTAAAACCATTGAAGTCACGCCGTTTGTACCCAATGTGTTTTCGCCCAATGGTGATGGTGTGAACGATCATTTTATGACAGGTTTTGATACTCAAATATTTGACCGCTCGGGCAACCTGCTTTTCAGTGGCACTTCCGGTTGGGATGGTAATTATCACGGAAGGGAAATGGATAATGATACTTATTTCTATCAAATCAAATATACCGATAAGTACCGGGAAGTGAGTAATTTGAAAGGATTTGTGATATTAAAAAGATAAGTGGGATATGAAAAGACAACTATATATCGGATTACTGCTGATAGGTTTCCTTGCATCAGGTAATCATATCTTTTCACAGACCGATATAAGTATGGCAACTCATTGGTACAACCGGGGAAATTACAATCCGGCTTCCATTGCCCGTACTGATTATATTTACCTGTTCTCAAATGTTCGAAGCCAGTGGACCGGAATAACCGGAGCTCCAGGAGTGGCCAATGTTCAGGTTTCCGGCTATTTCAATTCCATCAATTCGGCTTTCGGATTATCGGCAGTGAATGACCGCATTGGTATTACAAATGCACTTAACCCCATGTTGAATTATGCTTACCGGCTATCAAATGATCAGTCCTGGTCACTGTCATTTGGAGTTGGACTCGGAGCATATATCCGCACCATTGATATCAGTTCTTATGCACCCGTTACCGATCTTGATCCGGCACTCCTGCGTGATGTGGCACCACAAACAAAACCCGATGCAAATATTGGGGTTGAATTTCAAAATGCCTCGTTCATTTTCGGCCTTTCATCCACTCATTTATTTTCGGTTTTCAAAGACAGCACCCTGTTTCTCAATGGAAATCATCGGTATGGTTATGCCATATATAAAAATACAAAGTCCGAAGTGCTGAATTATTACCTGGGTGTGCAGGTGGTTAACCGATCCAATATTTTTGTGGTGGAAGGGAATGGCATCGTTCGTTTCAAGCACCCAACAGGATTATCGACCGGCAGTCGTGAAATCTTTGATCTAGGTCTCACCTACCGAAGCACCAAGCAACTGACTGCTTTATTGGGAGTAAATCTAACCGAAAATTTCAGAGTAGGGTATGCTTATGACCAGAGTTTTATCACTGGTTATAATCAGAATGGCAGTCATGAAATCATGCTCGAATACCGGATTCCATACCTGAATGCAGTATGCAAAACCTGCCGCGACCAACAACTATGGTACAGATAACCTTAACGTCGTTTTATCAGCATTAATTTCTGCTAAAAAACGGTTAGAAAAGTGTTTTTACGAACATTTCACAACCTGATTTGTTTCAATTTTCACTAAAATAAGATTATGGATAAAAAGAAATTTGATGTGGTGGGGATGACTTGCTCGGCTTGTGTGGCACACGTGGAGAAAAGTGTACGGAAACTTAACGGGGTGCAGGAGGTAAATGTCAATCTGCTTACGAATAGTATGACGGTTGATTATGATCAGCAAGTTTTATCTCCTGAGGACATCATTTTATCGGTGGAAGATGCCGGATATGAAGCATTTGAAAAAGAACAAACAACCGCCAAAGCTACCACACCGGGTATTAATCATGCACTGGAAGAACAAAAGGAGATGAAAAAAAGGGTGATTAATTCGTTTTTGTTTCTTGTTCCGGTATTATATCTTTCCATGGGCAGCATGGCAGGAATTCCAATTCCGTCTTTTTTCGTTGGTGAGCAAAATGCCCTCACTTTTGCTTTCACTCAGTTGCTGCTCACTATTCCGGTTTACTTCATTAACCGTAAATTTTTCACACACGGCTTTCGCTCCCTGTGGCAACTGTCACCTACTATGGACGC
>CALMZF010000019.1 GCA_937870645.1 uncultured Paludibacter sp.
GGATAGGTAATCATACATCCGGCAAGTTTTTCAGCATTTGCGGTTGCTTTTTCGTTCCAGTCGGAAATATCCACATTTCCTTTTTCATCACATTTCACCACCACAATTTCAAATCCGCACTGGTGAGCACTGGCTGGATTGGTGCCGTGGGCAGATGAAGGGATTAAAACGATATTACGGCTTGCCTCTCCTTTGGAAAGGAAATAAGATTTCATAGTCAGCAGACCGGTAAATTCTCCGGCAGCACCTGAATTGGGCTGCAGACTGCAAGCGTCAAAACCCGTTATTTTGCACAGATAATCTTCCAGATTGGCAATCAGGATATTATATCCTTCGGTCTGATCCAGGGGTGCAAAAGGATGAATACCTGCAAATTCCGGACGACTCAACGGAAACATTTCAGTGGCAGCATTGAGTTTCATGGTGCATGAACCGAGCGAAATCATGGAGTGAGTAAGCGAAATATCGCGTCGTTCGAGCTTCTTAATATAACGCATCATGTCAGTTTCGGTATGATACAGATTGAATACGTCGCTGGTCAGAAATTCCGATTTGCGTTCCAGACTTTCGTCGAATGATCTCAGTCCGGTGACATCTTCCAATTCTGCATAGACAGGCGTGTTGCCGGCTGCTGTTGCAAAAATTTCAATCAGTGTATTTACATCGTTCAGGTCAGTGGTTTCATCTATGCTGAGACCTATTTCACCCGTTTCAAAATAGTTGAAATTTACCTCATATTCCAATGCCAAAGACTTAATACTTTCAATTTCAACATTTTCAGGTAACGAAATTTTCAGCGTATCAAAGAAATTTTCATTTTCCTGTGTATATCCGTAAACGCCGAGCATTTCACTGATATACGTGGCAATGGAATGAATTTGTTGTGAAATTTGGCGTATTCCTTCGCCTCCGTGATACACGGTATAAAATCCGGCCATCGAAGCCAGTAAAGCCTGAGCGGTGCAGATATTCGAAGTAGCTTTTTCACGTTTGATGTGCTGTTCGCGGGTTTGTAAAGCCATCCGCAGTGCATATTTTCCGTTGGCGTCTTTACTAATACCAATTATGCGTCCCGGAATATCGCGTTTATATTCTTCTTTGGTAGCAAAATAAGCTGCTGAAGGACCACCATAGTACATCGGAATTCCCCAGCGTTGCGTTGAACCAAAAACAATATCGGCTCCCCATTCGCCCGGAGGAGTTAGGAGTGCGAGGCTGAGAATATCGGCAGCTACGGCTACAATGCAATTGTGAGCATGAGCATCAGCCACAAAATCAGTATAATCTTCAATGCTTCCGTTCGAGTTAGGGTACTGAATAATTGCACCAAAATATTTGTCGGTAAATTTTACTGCGTTGTAATCACCCACCTGTAATTCAATTCCCTGTACAAATGAACGGGTACGGATAACTGCAAGTGTCTGTGGAAATACATTTTCATCCACAAAAAGGATATTCGCTCCGGCTTTCACCTGGTCGCGGCTGCGCAGATTGTAGGCCATGGTTGCAGCTTCGGCGGCAGCGGTGGCTTCGTCAAGGAGAGATGCATTCGCCAGGGGCAGACCTGTAAAATCGACAACTGCTGTCTGAAAGTTGAGCAGGGCTTCCAGTCGTCCCTGCGAAATTTCAGCCTGATAAGGTGTATATGAAGTGTACCAGGAAGGATTCTCGAAAACATTACGCTGGATTACAGCCGGTGTACAGGTGTCGTACCATCCCTGGCCAATGTAGGACGTGAAAATTTTGTTTTTAGCGCCCAGTTCGGCTATATGCTCCGAATACTGGCGTTCTGTCAGCGGCTCCGGAAGTTCAATCTTTTCGGTCAACCGGATGTTGGAAGGTATAGTTTGTTCTACCAGCTCATCGAGCGATTTTACTCCGATTGTCTGAAGCATTTTTTCTTCATCACTTTCGGAAATACCTATGTGTCTGTTAGTTAAAAAATCGGTCATAGTACTTTTTTGATTTTAGAATTAATTTTCAAAGGTAATATTTTTAATTGTAAACATGGAATATCATTCGTGTAAAATAAAATTTTCTTTCTTCTGAAAAAAACCGGATATTATTTTTCCTTAATCAAAGAAGCCAAATCTGCGTGCAGATTTGGCTTCTCCTATAAATACTATCTTTCCATTCTTAGCTATTCTTAATAGCAGCCTGAGCAGCAGCCAGACGGGCAATGGGCACACGGAACGGCGAGCAGCTCACATAGTTCAATCCTACGGTGTGGCAGAATTCAACCGATGATGGTTCGCCACCATGTTCTCCGCAAATACCTACTTTGAGGTCGGGACGTACGGAGCGGCCTTTTTCGGTAGCCATGCGTATCAACTGACCAACACCATTCTGATCCAATACCTGGAACGGGTCAAATTTCAGAATTTTCTTTTCCAGATAAATAGGTAAGAAGGAGGCAATGTCATCGCGTGAATAACCGAAGGTCATCTGCGTAAGGTCATTGGTTCCGAATGAGAAGAATTCGGCAGCAGAAGCAATTCTGTTGGCAGTAAGAGCTGCACGTGGAATTTCAATCATGGTTCCAACCTTGAATTCGATGCTGTCACCGGTTTCTGCAAACAATTGTGCAGCCGTATCACGAATTATTTTTTCCTGTACCAGGAATTCAGAAAGAATACCTGTGAGCGGAACCATAATTTCAGGAATAGCCTTGATACCTTTTTTCTTCAAACTCAACGCTGCACCCAGAATAGCGCGGGTTTGCATTTCGGTGATTTCGGGGAAAGTATTTCCAAGGCGGCATCCGCGGTGTCCAAGCATCGGATTTTGTTCGTGGAGATCTTCTACACGCTGTTTGATTTTTTTCAATGAAACATTCATTGTATCTGCCATTTCCTGTTGTCCTTTTTCATCGTGAGGCACAAATTCGTGCAACGGTGGATCGAGCAGACGAACAGTAACCGGGCATCCTTCCATAGCGGTGAAAATACCTTCGAAGTCTTCCTGTTGATAAGGCAGAATTTTTGCCAATGCCTGGCGACGACCTTCAGCGTTTTCAGAAAGGATCATTTCGCGCATAGCCTTAATTTTTTCACCTTCGAAGAACATGTGTTCTGTGCGGCACAGTCCGATACCGGTAGCACCAAACTTACGGGCAACCAGCGCATCGGCAGGTGTGTCGGCATTGGTACGTACATTCATACGGGTATATTTGTCGGAAAGCATCATGATTTCGGCAAAATCGGCATCCAGTTCGGCTTCAGAAGTAGCAACCTGTCCGAGGTACACATCACCGGTCGAACCGTTGAGTGAAATGTAATCACCTTCTTTCAGAATGATATCGCCTACTTCGGCAGTTTTATTGGAATAATCCACCTTGATAGCACCGGCACCCGATACACAGCATTTTCCCATACCACGGGCAACCACAGCAGCGTGAGAAGTCATACCGCCGCGGGCAGTAAGAATACCCTGTGCAACAGCCATACCGGCTAAGTCTTCGGGAGAAGTTTCGGTACGAACCATAATTACTTTTTCACCTTCTTTTGCCCATTCGGCAGCATCATCGGCATGGAAAACAATTCTACCCGTGGCAGCACCCGGAGAAGCAGCCAGCCCTTTGGTCAGAACTTTTGCATTTTTCAGTGCTGTTTTGTCAAAAATCGGGTGAAGCAGTTCGTCCAGTTTGAGCGGATCAACGCGCATGATAGCTGTTTTTTCATCGATCATACCCTGATGGAACATGTCCATGGCTATTTTCACCATGGCAGCACCGGTACGTTTACCGTTACGTGTTTGCAGGAACCACAATTTACCTTCCTGAACGGTAAATTCCATATCCTGCATATCTTTGTAGTGGTTTTCAAGTTTGGTTTGCAATGTATCCAGTTCCTTGTAGATTTCGGGCATAGCTTCTTCCATGGATGGATAGTTTGCTACTCTGTCCTCTTCGGTTACACCGGCCAGTTTAGCCCAGCGCATGGAACCTTCTTTGGTAATTTGCTGCGGAGTACGGATACCGGCCACCACATCTTCGCCCTGAGCATTGATGAGGTATTCACCGATAAACTGATCTTCGCCGGTAGCGGCATCGCGTGAGAAACATACGCCGGTGGCGGAAGTTTCGCCCATATTTCCGAATACCATGGCCTGTACGTTAACGGCTGTTCCCCATTCGGCTGGTATTCCTTCCATCTTGCGATAGAGGATAGCACGTTCGTTCATCCATGAGTCAAACACGGAACATACTGCACCCCAGAGTTGCTCGTAAGCTGATTCGGGAAATTCATGGCCGGTTTGTTTCAATACAGCAGCTTTGAATTTCTTTACAAGATCCTTGAGATCTTCAACACCTAATTCCGTGTCAAGATGAACCCCTTTCGCCTCTTTAACTTCTTCAATTATTTTTTCGAAGGGATCGATATCGTTTTTATTTACTGGTTTCATACCCAGTACCACGTCGCCATACATCTGCACAAAACGACGGTATGAATCCCAAGCAAAACGCGCATTTCCGGTTTTGCGGATGAGTCCTTCGACCACTGTATCATTCAGGCCGAGGTTTAGAATTGTGTCCATCATACCCGGCATGGAAGCACGTGCACCTGACCGAACGGATACCAACAACGGATTTTCAACATCCCCGAATTTAGATTTCATTAATTCCTCAACACCGGCCATTGCTGCTTCTACTTCGGGCTTAAGTTCTGCTACTACATTATCTTTCCCTTTTTCGAAGTATTCGTTGCAAACATCTGTAGTGATGGTAAATCCGGGTGGTACCGGCACACCGATTAAATTCATTTCGGCAAGGTTGGCACCTTTTCCGCCCAGCAGATTTTTCATTTCTGCTTTACCTTCGGCTTTTCCGTTGCCAAAGGTGTAAACTCTTTTTGTGTTGCTCATATAAATTGTTTTTTTAAATGGATATATTCTGATTGGTCAATATAACACCCTTCAACGGGTTAAGTTCACTGTCGTAACAGTCAAACTAATAATCATTTAAGATGATTCTGCAAAGATAGGATTTTTAGTTAACATATAAAAATCTCAACTCTTAAATAATCAGACGATGCATTAAAAAATTGTTCTAATATCGGATTGTTGATGGTTAAAACAAATTTGTTTTATACTTTTGCAGTCTGAATTTCAATCTGATATATTTATTCCTTTCAATGAGAATATTAAAGACTATCAATGAATTAATATCGCTGATCAACGAATTAAAAGCGAATAATAAAACCATCGGTTTTGTTCCCACTATGGGTGCTTTACATGAAGGACACCTGACGTTGGTAAGACAGTGTGTGGCAGAAAATGAGGTGTGCATAGTAAGCGTATTTGTCAATCCGACGCAGTTTAACAATAAAGCGGACCTGGAGAAATATCCCCGAAATGTGGAAAAAGATGCTCAACTGCTCGAAAAAGCCGGATGTGCCTATGTTTTCGCCCCTTCAGCCGACGAAATGTATTCAGCCGATGAACTTGAAAATACGTTTGAATTTGATTTCGGAGGTATGGACCGGTTGATGGAGGGTAAATTCAGACCGGGACACTTTAACGGAGTAGTGCAGGTTGTAAGCAAACTTTTCAAATTAGTACAACCCGACAAAGCCTATTTTGGTAAAAAAGATTTTCAGCAACTGGCCATCATACACCGCATGGTGCGGCTGATGCATTTCCAGGTTGAAATAATAGATTGCCCCATTGTGCGTGAAGCGAGCGGACTGGCCATGAGCAGCCGCAATGAGCGGTTGTCGGCTGCAGAGCGCGATACAGCAGCGAATATATACAGAATACTGAATGAAAGCCGCAATTTAACCGACACTATGAGTCCTGCAGAACTTACACAATGGGTAACCGATGAGGTGAACAACGCAGGCGGTCTGAGCGTTGAGTATTTTGACATAGCCGACTGTGAAACGCTGATAACCATCGACCGGTGGCAACCGGAGAGCATTGGCTGCATTGCCGTTTTCTGCGGCGAAGTCCGGCTGATTGATAATATTGAATACAATGTACAAACTCGTGAAAACTAACCAACTATGATAGTCACCATCCTGAAATCAAAAATTCACCGCGTTTCGGTTACGCAGGCAAATCTGAATTACATTGGAAGCATCACCATTGATGAAGACCTGATGGATGCGGCCAACATCATTGCGAACGAAAAAGTGAGCATAGTCAATAATAACAACGGCGAACGATTTGAAACATATGTAATCACCGGTGAACGGGGATCGGGAACAATCTGCCTGAATGGTGCCGCAGCCCGACTGGTGCAGCCCGGCGACGTTATTATCATTATGGCTTTTGCTATGATGGAAATGGAGGAAGCCCGAAAGTACAAACCGGCAGTAATTTTCCCGGATACCGCCTCCAACAAACTGATACACTAAGTTTCCGATCCATTAATTCCCCGCTTGAAAAATGAATGTTGCCATCCTGAAATACAACGCCGGAAATATCCGATCAGTCCTTTTTGCACTCGAGCGTCTGGGAGTGGATGCAACGGTTACCGACAATACTGATGAATTACTGTCGGCCGACAAGGTGATATTCCCGGGAGTAGGCGAAGCTTCCACAGCCATGCAATATTTACAGGATAAAAATCTGGATAAACTGATTACTCAACTGAAACAACCTGTACTCGGCATTTGTCTGGGAATGCAGCTCATGTGCAGTTTTTCTGAAGAAAACAATACCAACTGTTTGGGAATTTTCGACCAGCAGGTAAGGAAATTTTCAGCTGTAGGTTTTAAAGTTCCTCAAATAGGCTGGAACAATATATACAATTTATCTTCGCCGCTTTTCGATGGTATATCCGAAAAAGAATACATGTATTTTGTACATGGATATTATGTGGAAAAATGCCCCCAAAGTATAGCTGTAACAGATTATTCGCTGGAATACAGTGCAGCCATTCATAAAGATAATTTTTATGCGGTGCAGTTTCATCCTGAAAAATCGGGCGACGCAGGACAAAAAATCCTGCAAAATTTTTTAAATTTAATCTGACATTAGAATAATAAATGAATTTCGAACTACAACACAAAGACCCGAACAGCAACGCACGCACCGGATTAATAACAACCGACCACGGTCAGATTGAAACTCCCATTTTCATGCCTGTGGGAACTGTCGGATCAGTCAAAGCAGTTCATTTTCATGAATTAAAAGAAGATATCAAAGCCCAAATCATTTTGGGGAATACCTATCATTTATTTCTCCGTCCGGGCATTGAGATATTGGAACAAGCCGGCGGACTGCATAAGTTCAACGGATGGGACAAACCCATATTGACCGATAGTGGTGGTTTTCAGGTATTTTCACTTTCATCAACCCGCAAGATGAAGGAAGAGGGAGTTACTTTCCACTCGCACATCGACGGGAGCAAACATCTGTTCACACCCGAACGGGTTGTTGACATACAGCGCATTATAGGTGCCGACATCATTATGGCGCTGGATGAATGCACACCCGGAACAGCCGATTACACGTATGCCAAAAAATCGATGGAACTCACCCACCGCTGGCTGGAGCGCGGAGTAAAACAATTTGATACTACTGAACCAAAGTACGGTTACTCACAGACATTTTTCCCCATTGTACAGGGTTGCGTATATCCCGATTTGCGCAAACAGTCGGCCGAATTTATCGCTTCGCAAAACCGGGAGGGATATGCCATCGGTGGTCTGGCCGTGGGAGAACCCACCGAAGTGATGTACGAGATGATAGAAGTGGTCAATGAGATATTACCAGCCGACAAACCGCGATACCTGATGGGCGTGGGAACTCCGATCAATATCCTCGAAGCCATTGAGCGCGGCGTGGATATGTTTGACTGCGTAATGCCTACCCGCAACGGACGCAACGGGATGATATTCACCTCGCGCGGCATCATGAATATGAAAAATGAAAAGTGGAAAAACGACTTTTCACCCCTCGACGAATTTGGCAGTTCGTACGTGGATCGGTTTTATTCCAAAGCGTATGTTCGCCATTTATTTGTGAGTAAAGAATTGCTGGCCATGCAGATAGCATCCATTCACAACCTGGCTTTCTACCTGTGGCTGGTTGGCGAAGCACGCACTCACATCCAACAGGGAGATTTTTCATCGTGGAAAAAGGAGATGGTATCACAACTTGGAAAACGACTGTAACAAGTTGCTAAACAAACAGATAAAGAAATCAAAAAAAATGAATTATCAAAAGATAGGTCTGAAAAAGATTGACACCTATATCATTAAAAAGTTCCTCGGAACGTTTTTCTATTCCATCATACTCATTTTGAGTATTGCGGTTATTTTCGATCTGGTGGAAAAAATTGATGATTTCTACGATAACAATGCTCCTTTCAAAGCCATTGTGCTTGATTATTACCTGAGTTTCATCCCCTACTATGCCAATCTTTTCACGCCCCTTTTCACCTTTATCTCCGTCATATTTTTCACCTCAAAAATTGCCAACAATACAGAAATTGTAGCCATATTGTCCAGCGGTGTGAGCTTTATCCGTCTCATGAGACCTTATATCATTTCCGCCCTGGTAATCACCCTGTTTTCATTTCTACTGGGAGCCATTGTCATACCTCCGGCCACAGCGAAACTGCTGGATTTTGAGGATAAATACATCGAAAAATTCAAATCGGATAATGCCCGGAATGTGCAGATGGAAGTGAGTAAAGATGTTATTATGTACATCGAACGCTACGAAATTTCGTCGAATACGGGTTACCGGTTTTCGCTCGAGAAATTTGACAAAAAAACGCTCGTTTCCCGTCTCACCGGTGAATCTGTCACCTGGAAATCGAAAAACAACTGGACTGTAAATAATTATGTGAAACGCGATTTCAACGGGATGCGTGAAACCCTGACCAGAGGTGCGGTACTTGATACAGTAATCCAGGTACAACCCAAAGAATTTTTTATCACCTCCAAAGAAGCGCCACAGATGAGTTTGGTGGACCTGCGAAACTATCTGGTTACACAGAAAAAAAGAGGTATAGGCAATATCCAGAAATTCGAGGATGAATATTTCCGCCGTTTCTCGATGCCTATTTCCGTACTTATCATGACATTAATAGGCGTATCGCTCTCGTCACGCAAAGTTCGGGGCGGTATGGGGCTTAATCTCGGCATCGGACTTGGACTGAGTGCATTGTATGTGCTCTTCATCTCCATGTCCACCTCCTTTGCTGTAAGTGGAACGATGCCAACTGTACTAGCCGTATGGCTGCCGAATATTGTTTTTCTGACTGTAGGGTTATTTCTCTACAAAACAGCTCCGAAATAAAAACATCCGACAGGCAGATATTAACAGATAACAAAGGGAGCGACCGGACAGGTTGCTCCCTTTGCTTTTTTTTCTTAAAAAATTTTCAACGTTTGTAATAACAATTATTTATTCAAATAACCAAACGCTTTTATTCACATAGTTACTATTGGTAAGTTGATTGAGAATAAAAGCGGCCACATTTGAACGTGAAATGCGTTGGTTGCCTTTCATTTTCATGTTTTCCGTACCATGTTTCAGATTATCAGACTTGGCGCCATCGGTTAAGCCACCGGGGCGTATTATCGTCCACTCGAGCTGACTTTGAGTGATGCGATTTTCGTTTACATTGTGATCAGCCAAAGGGACACGAAGCATTAAATCCGCAATAAAAAAACGAATAGGTTGTGGCATATAATTTCGGCTGGTACCTGCACCGATACTCGACAAATAAATGATGCGCTTTACTTTCACTTCTTCCATGATGCTGACAATATTATCAATACCCTGAATTATCTGGTGACTGTGTTTTGTCAGGGATGCTCCGCCCAGCGTTGAGATACATGCATCCGCTCCTATAATGGCTAATCTAAGTTTGTTCTTATCACTCAGCTGACCTACAAAAACTTTTAAATCAGGATGAACCAATTTTATAGATTCCTGAGTTCGGACATAAGCATTCACCTCATAACCTGATGCCAATGCTTGTTCTATTAATAATGAACCGGTTTTACCGCTTGCTCCAAATACAACTAATTTCATAAGTTTAAATTTTGATAAGTTTGTTTATCAGGCAAAAAATATATTTCGATTAAGTTAATTGATATACAAATATACATCTATTAAATTTTATTCAACCATCAAAACAAATATTCAGCACCGTTTTTTGAAGTTTCCTTATCATTTTCCTTTTAGGTTCAGGCTACCCTTTACAAATGCATATTTCAGCTTATCGGAATATGTGTCTGCAACATAACGTACGCTTTCTGCATCATGAGAAAATACATCGGTTGACAGTATTAAACAACACCGCTCCTACGAAAATTATCCGAAGGAGCGGCAGCTTATGTTTGAGGCAGGTGGGGATTATCTTTCCTCGTACTGCTTTTTGTAATAGTTTTGATATTCTCCGTTGATGATATTCTCCATCCATTCTTCGTTGGCCAGATACCATTCCACAGTTTTCTCAAGTCCTTCTTCAAATTGCAGTGAAGGCACCCAACCGAGGTCGCGTTGAAGTTTCGATGAATCAATGGCGTAACGCAGGTCATGTCCGGCCCGATCTTTAACATAGGTAATCAGTGCGGCGGATTCACCCGGTTCGCGGTTGAGTTTGCGGTCCATGATGGCACACAGTTCCTTTATCAGGTCAATGTTGGTCCATTCGTTGTGTCCGCCGATGTTATAGGTTTCGCCGGTTACACCTTTATGAAATATCACATCAATGGCTCTTGCATGATCGTCCACCCAAAGCCAGTCGCGTACATTCTCTCCTTTGCCGTAAATGGGTATCGGTAGTTTTTTCTTGATATTGTTGATGGCCAGCGGAATTAATTTTTCGGGAAAATGATGAGAACCGTAGTTGTTGGAACAGTTGGAAACGACAACAGGCAGGCCATAAGTATGGTAATAGGCACGTACAAAATGGTCGGAACTGGCTTTGGCAGCCGAATACGGGCTGCGTGGATCATAAGCTGTTTCTTCGGTGAAAAAACCTTCACTTCCGAGAGAGCCGTACACTTCATCGGTGGAAATATGGTAAAACCTTTTTCCGTCCATGCTGTCTTTCCATGCATTTTTAGCGGCATTCAGCAGGTTGGCCGTGCCAAAGACATTGGTACGGATAAAAGCGAACGGATCGGTAATGGAGCGATCGACATGTGACTCGGCAGCGAGGTGAATGACCCCGTCGAATGAGTATTTGCCGAATAATTCCGGTATAAACGTTTCGTCCGTTATATCGCCTTTTACAAATGTATAATTCGGAGCATCCTTGATGTCTTTCAGATTTTCCAGATTACCGGCATAGGTCAGCGCATCCAGATTAACAATCTGATATTCGGGGTATTTGGTTACAAACAAACGTACCACATGCGAACCGATAAACCCGGCTCCTCCTGTTATTAAAATGGTTTTTCCCATAATATTTCTATTGTGAATATTGATTTGATACGGACAAAGATACAGTCTTTGGGTGATATTTAAAAACTTGTTGAAAACTTTTTCGGCAGAAATTATTGTTTCATTCAAAAAAGATTTACTTTTGCATGAATGGAACAAATAGCCCGTCATATAGAAACCCTGCTGCGGCGACATGATTATGTTGTTGTGCCAGATTTGGGTGGTTTTGTTGTGCAAAATCAACAGGCTGTCATTCATGACGATGCCATTGAGCCACCACTATCCAGAGTAGGTTTCAATCCGTTGCTGAACGTTTCGGATGGTATGCTGACCATCGAGATCTCGCGTGCTGAGAAAATCAGTTTCCGCGAAGCATCTCAACTGATCGAAAAATCGGTTGCCGGACTGAAAACCGCATTAAAAGCTCAAAAAACCGTCAGTTGCGGCAATCTGGGCACTTTATCGGTGGATGCGGAAGAAAAAATCATTTTCAAACCATCACTCAACGCCGACATGCTGCCTTCCAACTATGGGCTGGGCACATTACACTATTCACCCTTTGCAGAAAGTATTGCAGCGGAAGACCGAAAACTGACCATCACACTACCCTCACCCCGAAAGATTGCCCGCTATGCGGCCATCGGGCTGATAGCAGCAAGTGTATTTCTGGCTGCACCCACACTGAATGATGCCCGTCAGAATTTTGCCGGATTATATCCCGAAAATCTGTTGGAAACTTCCGAAAAACCGGTTTCAACTAACATCAAGACCCTTACTCCCCTCGCAGCGGTAAGTAACACGATAGCTGAAACCAAAGAAATTGAAGCCACTCCCGCAGAAGAAGCGCGATTTCATGTAGTGGTGGCAAGTCTGCCAACTCAGGAAATGGCCGATAAATACTGTAACGAACTGAAAGCTGACAAATTTACAAAGGTTCACGTACTTCCACCCGCCAGATTATTCAGGGTAGTTGTAGAATCATTCACCACAAAAGATTCCGCTGTGGTCTTTATGGAAAATCTGCGAAATAGCTCTCCCGAATTTGCAGAAGCCTGGGTACTTTGCGAATAATCATCCGATTATTTTCCGTTTCCAATAAAAAATCTTATCTTTGCATCCGCTTTTCGAGAAAAAGCATCAGGTATAATCATTTAAAAAATAAAAAAAATGCCAACAAAAATCAGATTGCAACGTCACGGCCGCAAAGGGTATGCTTATTACCACATTGTGATTGCTGACAGTCGCGCGCCACGTGATGGCAAGTTTATCGAACGAATCGGTTCGTACAATCCGAACACCAATCCCGCTACCATTGATCTGAAGTTCGACAGAGCTTTGTATTGGGTAAATGCTGGTGCTCAACCCACAGACACAACCCGCAACATCCTCTCTGACGAAGGTGTGCTGCTGAAAAAGCACCTGCAAGGTGGTGTTAAAAAAGGAGCTTTCAGTGAAGAAGAAGCCGAAAAACGCTTCGCTGCCTGGAAAGCAAACAAAGAAAATGCTGTAAGCAAAACCAAAGAACAGTTAGCAGCCGAAAAACAGGCAAAAGCTAAAGAACGTCTGAAAGCCGAAGCTGATGCAAACAAAGCAAAAGCTGCCGAACTGGCCAAGAAAAAAGCAGAAGAATTAGAATCTAAAATGGAAGCTGCCAAAGCCGAACTAAAATCAACAGTAGCCGAAGAAACAAATACCGAAGCCGCAGTTGAAGCTCCCGCAACAGAAACACCTGCTGCTGAATAAATTACCTGCTTAAGATATTTATTTTAGAAAGCCCGAATAGATAAGTTCGGGCTTTTTTTGTTAAAACAAATACTTGTGAGCAATTTTAGTGTTAATATTTCGTTACGATTTTAATATTGACGGGTCATTTTATTTATTATCATTTTGCATTTCCGGCCATTGTGGCAGCGAAAAAGGAGTAATAATTTATCATTAAACAGGGAATACACATTCATTGACAACCAACTTATTGACAATACTTTATACGAATATCCGATATTTTTTCATAGAATGTTATTTTTAATTAAGATTATCGGACACTACACCACAAAATCAATAACTGCGTGAAAGTAGAATTATAATCTAGGAGCATGAATCTATCCGATATCAAAAAACACATTACAAGCAAGGTTGATAAATCTGAACTTGCAAAAAGGCTTTATAAAGGTATTTCGTGGACTTTAATAGGTAATATTATCGGAAAATTTTTGCAGCTGGTAGCTTTTATTTTTGTAGCCAGAATAGTTGGTAAAGAAGAATATGGGCAGGTTGGCATTATTCGTTCAACGCTTAACATGTTTCTATTATTTTCATCTGCAGGAATGGGGGCAACAGCTACGAGATATATTGCAATATACAGAACATCAGATCCAAACAGAGCATACCAGATTTACCGGTTTTCCTTGAAAGTGGTTTTGGCAATCGGTTTTGTGGTATCTTTAATAGTTTTTCTGATGAGCGACCAAATCGCTGAAAAGTACTTAAACGATGTCAACCTTGGAGATGCATTGAGAGTAGGAGCTTTTACACTTTTTCTAATGACTTTGACATCGGTTCAAACGGGAGCCTTAAATGGTTTTGAACGGTTCAGAAGCCTCGGAATAAATTTAGCTGCAAATGGATTGATTTTATTTGCTTCTGTAATAGTTGGGGCTTATTTAAGAGGAGTTAATGGGGTTGTTGCAGGACTGGCAATATCTAATCTGATTTATGCTGTACAACTGTGGTTTTCCTTAAAAAATGATATTCTGGGGATACGTCATGCTGAGCAAAGGCCAAATATTGAAAGACTGAGTAAGTCATCCGTTTTTCTGAAATTCTCTTTACCGGCAGTTCTCGAAAGCGTAACGATTGTTGCCGTATTGTGGTGGGCAAAAACGTTTTTAATTGGCATAGAAGGATACGGTGAAATGGCCATTTATGATGTAGCCGAACAATGGTATTTTGTTATCTTATTTATACCAAATTCTATGACATCGATACTTCTGCCTCTTTTAATAAATACGAACTACAATGGTTCAAAAAAACAGTACGATAAACTATTGAATGTCAATTTGTTACTAAATACAGGAATTGCTTTAATAATATCTCTTGTTGTTTATCTGTTTCTACCTCTGATATTTAGATTTTACGGCAAGGGTTTTAATGATTTTCGTCCATTAATAGTTCTTTTGGTCGCTGTTGTAATTTGTGCAGCAAATAACGTAGTTGGTCAGATAATAGTGAGCAAAGGTAAAATGTGGATTGGTTTCGGTGTGAATGTGTTAAGAGGATTTTGGCTTGTATTATTTACATTTTTATTTGTGGGGCACTACAGGCTTGGCGCTTTAGGATTGGCTTATGCATTTTTATTAAGCTACATTCTTCATAGCATAGTGCAAGGTTTTATTGCTGTTAGAATAAAAAATCATAACTTTGACAATATAATATGACGACTCATTGGCAAGGTCCAACCAAAAAACAATAACAGAGCAACAAACAAGAATTTATGGATGCTTCACATACACACAAACATGCAAGATGGATATTGTATTTGTTTATTTTGTTTAATGTCATAAGTTACCTTTATGTTGTTTTCACAGGAAAATACAACGGCGATTATTTAGGTACGATACCAAGATCCTCTCAATCAACATTGTTTATATATCTGATATACACCATCTTACCATACATTGCATTATATTTGATATACGGGCATTATGCAAAAATGAAAAAAAACAATAAAATAACCATTCCCTACAAATCTTTTGGATGGTTTTTGTTGCTGGTTATTCTTTTCCAGATTATCACTACTGAAATTTACGGAGTAAGTAAATTAGGACAAGAATATTACGAAGCACCTGCAGTTGTCAAATTGCTCATTCAGATATTCAACCGCTTCAACGCAATTCTTGGCGTATCGATTTATTCGGTTGTCGCACCAAAGAAAAATAAGTTCAATTATTTGCTTTGGATTCTGGTATTCATTCTTTCGTTTGAGAGGGCATCTTTTATGGTGTTTGCTATTACCGGATTAATGTTTATACTTCTATATTTCGGTTCTATTTGGGGTTTCATCAAGAAGCGTTTAATTTTGTCCATAGTATTGATTATCATATCCCCTATCGCCGTTACCACGCTTTATAATTTACGAAATCAAATAAGAATAAATAGTAATAAAATTGAATTAAAGATAGACCAGGACCAGAACAGCACTTTTTCGAAGGTTATTTTTGGACGCCTGACAGGCAGATTATCTTCTTATTCAAATTCAGTAATAATTCATGAACAAAAAGTAAAAATCAAAGAGTTGGTACGATATTTTTCAATTTTGCAGTATCCGACAGAAGCTTTTAGTGCTGTTTATGGCAAGGTTATCAATCCCAAAGAAATTGCTTACCGAAATTTGCAGTATGAGAGCTTTGGGAATCACAGCAGGACCTACAGCGCAATGAATGGCACACTAGGGGCACTACTAATTGGATATTATCAATCACCTCTTGTGTTTCTTATCAACTTGTCAACGTTATTGCTTATTGTGGTGCTGACTTTTGAACTGTTTGCTCTCTTTCACAATCGAAAATTATTTGACATGATTTTCTTATTTTTTTCGTTTAACGTGTTGAGCGGCAACGCTGAAGAATATATGGTAACGCTTATGGTAACATTTTTATACGTTGTAATTTTTCTGTGCTTAAATCTTATTGAAGTTCCTAAAGCTTTAAACAATTAATAAAATAAAGTATCGGCTAATACAATAACATTAACAGTTTATTTTACTAGCATTTGAATATCCTGGACATGACAGATTTTGACGAAATAAAAATTACATATTTTTTTAGGAAAAAAAATTACGAACATAGTATTGAGCGGGTGTTTGATAATGTGAAACACGGATTAAAAATTTCGTATTCAGATAAATATGTGCCGTATATTAAAGTTACACCTGTTCAGCTCCTCAAAAATATTATCTATTGCAGGAATAATTCAGGGAAAATTAACCACATAACGGGCGACATTTATTATGCTATGCTGGGTATGCCTGCTAAAAACACATTGATTACAATTCATGATTTAGGCATTTTCAACAACAGCAAAGGCCTAAAGAGAATTTTTTTCTATTATTTTTGGTATTATTTACCAATAAAAAAAGCCAGGTATGTTACCTGCATTTCTGAATTTACGAAGGAAGAAATTGCAAAAAAAATCAAGTGTAACATCGATAAAATTAAGGTCATTCACAATCCCGTACCACTATCATACACTTACAGCCCTAAAGAGTTCAACGAGATAAATCCAAGAGTGTTACATATAGGAACACGACCGAATAAGAATCTTGAAAGGGTAATCGAAGCACTTGAAGGTATTAAATGCCACCTAAGAATAATTGGCAAGCTTACCAGCGAACAGGAAAAATTGCTTTCTGAGAAAAAGATAAAGTATTCAAACGGTATAAATCTTACAGATGAGGAAATATTAAATGAATACATCCTCTGCGACATAGTCAGTTTTCCTTCTCTTTACGAGGGGTTTGGTATGCCTGTAATAGAGGCACAGGCTGTCGGCAGGGTTGTGTTAGGTGCTGAAATTGAACCTCTTATTGAAATTTCCAATAGGGCAATGTGTTTTGTTAATCCTTATGATTCAGAGTCAATACGCAAAGGATTTAAAGAGTTGATTTCGTCACAATACTATCGTAATAATTTAATAGAAAAAGGACTGGAAAATGTTGACAAATTTAAGCCGGATGCAATAGCAAATCAGTACTATAAAATATATAAATCCATTGCGCAGTCATGAAAATCTTACTTGACAATATTATTTTTTCTATTCAAAAAACCGGCGGAATCTCTGTATATTGGTCTGAATTGCTGAAGAGGATGCTTTCTGATGTCGAATTTGATTTTCAGTGTTATGAAATGAATAATGCAGTATCCAATTTTTTTAGAGCAAAGTTGGAAATTGACCCCGAAAAGATAATTCGTGAAAATAAATTAATAGGACAATTAAACAGGATATTTTACGTTGTTAGGTCAACAAAAGAACCGTACATTTTTCATTCCAGCTATTACCGTCCTTTGGTTACGACCAAAAATGCTTGTATAGTCACGACTATTCACGATTTCACACCTGAAATCATTGAAAGTGGCTGGAAAAAAAGAGCTGTTGCTATTCAGAAATATAATTCGATAAAGAATGCGGATTTAATTATTTGTGTATCAAAAAACACAAAAAAGGATTTATTAAAGCTTTATCCTGAGTTTTCCAAAAAGAGAATTGAAGTTGTTTACAACGGAGTAAACGAGGCGTTTATGCCGCTGAAAAAAAATGATTTTTCCGTTAAAAATAAATTTCAGGAAGTAAATCTTCCCTATTGTATTTTTGTTGGTAAAAGAGAAGGATATAAAAATTTTAAATTTGCAGTTGAATATCTTGCAACAAGAAAAGATTTATTTCTCGTAATAGTTGGAGGCGGCGAACTGAGTAAAAATGATTTTGATCTGCTTAATTCTAAATTATCAAACAGATACGCCATAAGATTATTTTTATCTGTTGAAGAATTAAGTTTGCTGTACAATTTTGCTGAATTTTTATTTTATCCTTCTGATTATGAGGGTTTTGGTATCCCTGTTCTCGAAGCTCAAAAGTGCGGATGTCCCATTATAGCTCAACGTACATCATCCATCGACGAACTGATACAGGATAAAAATTTACTTTTCCCAACGCTTAATTTTGAAAGTATTGACGTTGTGAGAAGCTACATTGCCCACAATAAAGAAAAAATCGTTTACGAAGGCATTGAAAATGCGAAACAGTTTACATGGGACAAAACCTATGAACAGCATAAACATTTGTATCGTACTCTTAAGCATAATAAGTTTGATTAATTTTTCAAGACTTCTTTTTACATGAAAGTTAGCATTATTACAGTAACATACAACAGCGAAAAATCACTACAACGATCTATAGATTCTGTCATTAGTCAGGACTATCTTGACATTGAACACATTATAATCGATGGTGGCTCAGCTGACAACACTATCGGTATTATCAATGAAAACAAGAAACATATCGCAAAATATATTTCGGAAAAAGACAGCGGTATTTATCAGGCTCTAAATAAAGGCATCAGGCTGGCTACAGGCGATATAATTGGAATTCTTAACTCCGACGATGTATTTGCAGATACAAACATTATTTCGAAGGTTGTTGACAGTTTCAGCAAAAATAACAGCGATGTGGTTTACGGAAACTTGCTTTATGTTGCCAAAAATCAGTCGGAAAATAAGACAGTTCGTTACTGGAAAAGCAATCCCTATAATCCAAAATTCCTTATTTTTGGCTGGATGCCGCCTCATCCCACCTTGTTTTGTAAAAAGGAAATTTTTCAAACGTATGGTCTGTATAATGAATCGCTTCAGATATCTTCGGATTACGACTTCATCCTTCGCATCTTCAAAGAAACAAAGTTGAAAAAAAGCTACATTCCTGAAGTCATGGTAAAAATGACCGCCGGAGGTAAAAGTAACGGATCTTTTCGGAATATCTGCAGAAAAACACATGAAGATCTGAGAGCAATCAGAGCAAATAAAGTTGGCGGTATTTATACACTGTTTTTCAAAAATATTCGTAAACTTAAACAACTAATACCACTTTACCATTAACTTACACATGCTCAATGCCTCCCTCGTACTATTCAACCATTCCGTAGCCGAAACAGAGTCTTTGGTCAATGCACTCCGGCAATCAGCGTGTGTGAAGGATGTTTTTCTGATTGATAATTCTCCTGTTCAAAATCCCGATTTCCGGAAACTTCCAGCAACATACATTTTCAACAATAAAAACCTGGGGTATGGAGCCGGCCATAATATCGCTATCCGTAAAAGTATGGAGCAAAATGTTCCCTATCATCTGGTAGTCAACCCGGATATACAGTTCGAAAGTAGTATTTTGGATGTATTGGTAGCTTTTAAGCAGAAAAACCCCGATGTGGGTCTGCTGATGCCCAAGGTGTTGTATCCATCCGGTGAAATTCAATATCTCTGCAAACTGCTGCCAAAACCATCTGATTTATTCATCCGGCGCTTTCTCCCACCGAAGTGGACACAACAATCGAATGAGCGATTTGAACTTCGTCAGTCCGGTTATGATAAAATAATGGATGTCCCCTATCTCTCGGGCTGTTTTATGCTGTTGAGAACTGAAGCTTTGAAATCGGTCGGCTTGTTTGATGAACGGTTTTTTATGTACCCCGAAGATATTGACCTTACCAGACGCATTCACCGTGAATACCGGACTG